>NZ_VDAF01000060.1:0-2777 GCF_019584525.1 Enterobacter sp. EC_50
ATAAAAGCCAGGGGATACCGAAACCGGGAGCGCTTTAAACTGGGGGTGATGTTCCACTACGGAAAGCTGAATATGGCGTTCTGAGCCTTCCCACCATGATCGGGGAAGACCCATAAATATACAGTTATAAGCGGAGGCAGCATGGACTACAGCATTACGCAGCAACAGAAACGTAAGATTGCCGGTTTTCATTTGGTCGGTCCGTGGGAACACACGGTAAAACAGGGCTTTGAACAGCTGGTCATGTGGGTCGACGGGCGTCACATTGAGCCCCTGGAGTGGGTGGCGGTCTACTACGATAACCCGGATGAAGTCCCGGCCGAAAAACTGCGCTGCGATACGGCCGTTACCGTACCGGACGATTTTGTGATCCCGGAAAACAGCGAAGGCGTCATGATGGCGGAAATCGCGGGAGGGGATTATGCCGTGGCGACGGCGCGTGTGGAAAACTACGACTTTGCCTCGCCGTGGTATCAGTTCTTCAATTCCCTGCTGCAGGACAATACGTATCAGATGGCGCTCAAACCCTGCTTCGAGCGCTACTTGAATGACGGCAACGCGGACGGCTACTGGGATATTGAAATGTATATCGCGGTAGAGCACAAACCGGTTTAGGCCTGCTGAATAAAGGGTTTTTCAGCCGGGACCGTTCCGCCCGGCTGAAAACACAGTACAATTGTGATTTGCCGTGTAGCTGGAGAGCGGGTGTGCGTCCCGACAAATCATTAACCCCTTTTGAAATTCGGTTGTATAAACACTACCGTGTGGTGCACGGGTGTCGCATCGCGCTGGCATTCGTATTGACGTTTGTACTGGTACGTTTGCTGGAGGTTCCGGAAGGGACGTGGCCGCTGATCACGCTGGTGGTGGTGATGGGGCCCATCTCGTTTTGGGGCAACGTTGTCCCGCGCGCCTTCGAGCGTATTGGCGGGACCGTGTTAGGTTCGGCCCTGGGGCTTATCGCCCTGAAGCTGGAACTTATCTCGTTTCCGGTCATGCTGATATGGTGCGGTGCCGCCATGTTCCTGTGCGGCTGGCTGGCGTTGGGCAAGCGTCCTTATCAGGCGCTGCTGATTGGTATTACGCTTGCGGTGGTGGTCGGCGCACCCGCCGGGGATATGACCACGGCGCTGTGGCGAAGCGGGGATGTCATTCTGGGTTCACTGCTCGCCATGCTGTTTACCGGCATCTGGCCGCAGCGGGCTTTTCTGCACTGGCGTATCCAGATGGCCAACTATGTCACCGCGTTTAACCGCGTCTATCAGGCCGGTTTTTCCCCTAATCTGGTTGAACGCCCCCGGCTGGAAAAGCATCTGCAAACCATCCTCAACGACGTGGTCAAAATGCGCGGCCTGATCACGCCCGCCAGCAAAGAGACCCATATTCAGAAAGCGATTTTCGAAGCCATCCAGACGGTAAGCCGCAACCTGGTCTGCATGCTTGAACTGCAAATCAACGCGCACTGGGCCTCTCGCCCGAGCCATTTGTTGATGCTTAACGCGCAGACCCTCAAAGAGACCCAGCAGATGACGCAGCAAACGCTGTTGACCATCGCTCATGCGCTCTACGAAGGTAACCCGCAGCCGATACTGGCAAACAGCGAGCGGCTGAATGAGATCGTTGCGGAGCTGAAGCAGTTAATCAATGAGCGGCAGGGCGATAACGTGGCGGAAACGCCCATTCATGGCTATGTCTGGCTGAGTATGGAACTGGCGCGACAGCTTGAGCTGCTATCGCATCTGATTTGTCGGGCGCTGCGCAAATAAAACGCGGATGTGACGCCTGCTGCTTCGATTCAGCAGCAATTGGGGTTATGATAGGTTTAAACGATATACTCATTGTCATTCGCAGCCGCTGTCAGTAAGGTTATTGTTACAACGGTTGCTTTAACGAATCCGAATCTCACATTATCAGGGGTGTAAAAATGGAAACTACCAAGCCTTCGTTCCAGGATGTTCTGGAATTCGTCCGCCTGTTCCGCCGCAAAAACAAGCTGCAGCGTGAAATCCAGGACGTTGAGAAGAAGATCCGTGACAACCAGAAACGTGTTCTGCTGCTCGACAACCTGAGCGACTACATCAAGCCAGGCATGAGCGTTGAAGCTATTCAGGGCATCATCGCCAGCATGAAGAGCGACTATGAAGACCGTGTTGATGATTACATCATCAAAAACGCTGAACTGTCCAAAGAGCGTCGCGACATCTCTAAGAAGCTGAAAGTGATGGGCGAAATCAAAAACGGCGAAGCAAAAAGCGAGTAATCGCAGCGAATCGTGAAAAAGGCTCTCTGGTGACAGAGAGCCTTTTTTTATGACTCAGAACGTGGCTGTAGCTGATAAATCCAGGCTTGAACCTGCTTGCCTTCAGAGGTAGTCACCGTGACCTCAACCCGGTCATAGCCGTCTTCAAACTCATCCAGCATTTGCCAGTGTGCGGAAAGGTTATCAGAGATAAACAGATAGCCTTCGACGCGGGGGCCATCGGGGTGGAGCATGATCCCCGGGAAGTCCGCCGCCGCACCCCAGCCGCGTTCGTAGAACGTACCGGAGACGAAACCGGCCAGCCATTCACCGCCGATGTTTTCAAGGATATGCGCATTAGAATGGCCCGGACGCAGCGTGCCGTAGACAAACAGAGCGTTCATTTTCCCTCATCCGCAAAGCAAAAAGCCTGCTTTAAAAGCAGGCTTTTTAAATTTGGCTCCTCTGACTGGACTCGAACCAGTGACATACGGATTAACAGTCCGCCGTTCTACCGACTGAACTACAGAGGAATCGT
>NZ_VDAF01000061.1:0-2147 GCF_019584525.1 Enterobacter sp. EC_50
CTTAGTGCTGAATTCACTATCGGCGAAGGTGAGTTGATGGCTCATGATGTCCCTCTGGGATGCGCTCCGGATGAATATGATGATCTCATATCAGGAACTTGTTCGCACCTTCCCTGGTAGAATTTATAGTTCGTTCCGTCAAAAGGAACCTCACCGACAAAGCTGCCTTCCCACGGCACATCAATTTTACCGGCACTATCAGGAGACCATCGGTCGCCCAATGCGACAGGCTGGTCTTTGATCTGCACAGAAAAATCCCGTTTTGTCAGAACGGGAGGCATCACCTGAGCCAAAACCACATTGCTGCCGAGACAGGTAAACATCAGGGCAGAAAAAAGAAATGTCGGCGTGTGTTTTTTCACGTTAATCGTCATTTAATGAATGTGTATTGCTATTATCATCCAGAAGAAACCGCCAGGACATGAGTGCAGTATTTCTTAGTCTGCGCTAATGACGACTGAACCCAGACAGTGAGGATTTTTCACGGTGAAACTGAAGCTCACCTTTTGTCCATTCATATCTTTTCGGGCTGTATAGCTGGTCACTTCGTCCTCCGAACGGCCGCGCGGATAATCAGTTAACCTCAACTGCGGATAGCGCTTTTTAACGGTATCAAGCGTTATGCATTGACCTGAGGAGGGTGAAAAATTCAGTAAAGGCGCCATGCCGTCGTTATCTTTGCTTAAACGTAACTCAATTGCGGTTATGTTCGTCCCATCAGCGAGTTTGATATCGTCGGCATTGTAGAAATTGATATATTCATTTTGCCTGGTCATCTTAAACGATAACGGCGCATTACTAAGGGTTGTAACGGATAACGTCTTAAGCGATGCGCTCATCCCGGAAATGAACATCCAAAGATCCTTTTTCTGAGCGTCTCCTTCAGCCATTCCCGTCGTTAATAATGCGATAAGTACCGCACCGGCCTTACTCATCTTTTGGCGTAAATTTCGCCTGCACCGCCGCATCAATATCCCCTTTATGCCCCGATCCCGGCGCCGTCGTGCCCGGCTTGGTTCCCGACGTGTTCAGATGCAGCTTACCGCCCGTAGTGATATACCCATCCCCCTCGACAAAGAAGTTAAACTCTTTGCCGATCAGGTTAATCTTGCCGTTAGCATTCAGCTCAATGGCACTCTCACCGGAGACCAGCCGCAGCTTCGTCCCGGAAGCAATGACGTACTGCTCCACCGCCGCATCCAGCTTGCCTTTCCCCGTCAGGATCTCGGTGCCACCTTTCACAGCCTGGGTCTGATTCGCTTCCACGCGATGCAGTTCATTTTTCTTCACGTAATGGCTGCGCGCTCCGCCGACGCTGTGCGTTTCATCATTTTTAACGCTGGTGTCCATGTTACGCTCGGCCTGGATCCATACCTGCTCTGCGCCAGCCTTGTCCTCAAACCGCAGGGCGTTGGCATTGTCCACGGAACCGTCTTTTGTGCGGCTCATAAAGCCCATCTGCGTCGCCGCAGCCGGCAGCGCCCACGGCGGCATGCTCGCGTCGTTGTACACGCGCCCGGTAATGATCGGACGGTCCGGGTCGCCGTTGATAAAGTCCACCACCACCTCATCGCCCACGCGCGGGATCTGCACCCCGCCGTAGCCCTGGCCCGCCCACGCGCTCGACACGCGCACCCAGCAGGAGCTGGTGTCATCGCCTTTCGCCAGACGGTCCCAGTGGAACTTCACCTTCACCCGGCCGTATTTGTCCGTCCAGATACTCTCGCCCTTCGGCCCCACCACTTTCGCCGTCTGCGGGCCGTAGGTGCGCGGCCACGCCGTGCTCTGCGCCGGACGGTAGGCCACCGACGCAGGAATGACCGTGAAATCGGTCCGGTGAATAGTTTCACCCTCGCCGCTGGCGTAGCGGTTCTCTTCGAGGTGGTAACCCGCCGCCGTGACCAGATACTCACCGTTGTCGCTGAAGAACGGCGCGTTGGTTAACGTGAAGGTGTGCCCGGGCGCAATCCCCGCCGCCGTGGCGGTGGCCTGAATCTGCTGATGCTCAACCTGCCAGCGCTCCTGACGGATACGGGCATAGAACTCCCCGTGCCCTTTGTCCACAAAGCGCCCCGGCCAGTCGTACACGTCGATGCTGCCCGGCTTCGGCGACGCCGGGTTCTGCTGGGCCTGGAACAGCCACGCGT
>NZ_VDAF01000062.1:0-1913 GCF_019584525.1 Enterobacter sp. EC_50
CGGCCCACAGAATGATGTCACGCTGAAAATGCCGGCCTTTGAATGGGTTCATGTGCAGCTCCATCAGCAAAAGGGGATGATAAGTTTATCACCACCGACTATTTGCAACAGTGCCAAAAATACCCTCAGCAATTAGTGTACTGAGGGTATTGTTAACCATCCGTAGGATCGTTCAACTGATCAATGCCTTAACTGATCGGTGTTATCCCGATTGGGAGGCTTTACAAAATAGCTCATTTTTATCTTACGCTTGCGCTTTCTTAGGCAAAGAAAAGTGCAGTAAGGCATAGCCAAGTAATGCTGCTGTCGTAGAACCCATTAAGATACCGAGTCGAGCATAGGTATCAAATTCAGGACTTACATTTCCGAACGCTAAAGAGGAAATGAAGATAGACATTGTAAAGCCAATACCACACAACACAGATACCGCAAAGATATGCTTGAAGTTAACGCCTTCAGGTAACTTAGCAACGCCCATTTTTACCGCTGCCCAGCTAAAGGTAAAGATACCTAGAGGCTTACCAACCAGTAGACCCAAAGCAATACCGAGTGGCAGCATTGAAGTTAGACCTGACATCGATACGCCTTCTAACGAAATCCCCGCATTGGCAAATGCGAATAGAGGCAGAATACCAAATGCCACGTATGGGTGAAGCGCGTGCTCCATATGTTTAAGTGGAGAATGTTCGCCCTGCTTTCCCTTTAGTGGGATAGCAAAACCAATCACTACACCTGCCAATGTTGCGTGAACACCAGATTTAAGCACCGCGAACCATAAGATCGCACCGACGATCATGTATGGCGTAAGTTTTGTTACTTCCTTCGCATTCAACATGAATAGGACACCAGTCATGATGAAGCCAACAAGCAACGCCATGGTCGACAGGTCACCGGTGTAAAATAGCGCGATAATAACAACTACACCTAAATCATCGATGATAGCAACCGCCAGCAAGAACACTTTTAGGCTTACTGGTACACGCTTACCTAATAACGCCATGATACCTAAAGCAAAAGCGATATCTGTCGCCGCTGGAATTGCCCAACCAGAAATCGCCTCAGGATCGTTGGCATTAAAGGCTACGTAAATAAGAGCAGGAGTTAATATACCGCCAACCGCTGCAATCGCAGGGAAAATTGCGGTTTCTTTTGATTTTAACGCACCTTCAAGCAGCTCTCGCTTAACTTCAAGGCCAATGAGTAAGAAGAAAACAGCCATTAGGCCGTCATTAATCCAGTGAGAAACTGACATACCAAATACATAAGTATGCAGTACAGATTGATAAGTTTCGCCCAGCGGTGAGTTAGCAATGGTCATCGCAATTGCCGCGGCAATCACGAGAAGAATACCACCAGCTGATTCCATTTTGAAAAAGTCACGAATGACATCGTTCATGGTTTCGTCCTTATATTTATTATCTTAATAAACGATTAACAAAGAATGATAAGAGTGTATAGCGGTCGAAAACTTTAGAATAATTGAATCGCCACGGATAATCTAGACACTTCCGAGCCGTTGATTGGACTGACCCCACGCCCGTAGACAAATTCTGTCCTCACGACGAGGCCTGTTCGAAGGCCTCCGGACTGACGCCGCCGAGGTGACTGTGGCGCCGGGCCCGGTTGTAGAACACTTCAATGTAATCGAAGATATCCGCCCGGGCTAGATCCCGGGTTTTGTATATTCTCTTCCTGATGCGCTCTTTTTTCAGTGAACTGAAGAACGATTCGGCCACCGCATTATCCCAGCAGTTGCCACGCCGGCTCATGCTCGGGACCAGGTTATTAGCCCGGCAGAAGGGTGATGCTGCCAACTTACTGATTTAGTGTATGATGGTGTTTTTGAGGTGCTCCAGTGGCTTCTGTTTCTATCAGCTGTCCCTCCTGTTCAGCTACTGACGGGGTGGTGCGTA
>NZ_VDAF01000063.1:0-1710 GCF_019584525.1 Enterobacter sp. EC_50
GTGAACGGGGCGCATATTATCGATGCTCCCCCATTATGTCAAAGGCAGAATGCATATTTCCGATCGTTTGCCGATTTATTCTCCACTTCGCGCAATTGTCAGGCATTTTTCCGCGGGTATTTCCACAGCCAGCGCCCGCTGACCATGCGCCAGTAGAACAGCGCGCCCCGTACGGCCCAGTCCAGGAACATACCCAGCCAGACGCCGACTACGCCCCATCCGAGCATCACCCCGAGCGTATACCCCGCCACAACGCGACATCCCCACATGCCGAGCATCGACACCCACATCGCAAAGCGGGCGTCACGCGCGCCCTTTAGCCCGGCTGGCAGTACCCATGAGGCCGCCCAGATGGGCATAAAGGCGGCGTTGAGCCAGATGAGGATTTTAACGACCTCTTTAACATCCTCTTCGTGGGTATAGAACGAGGCCATCAGCCCGGCAAACGGCGCGGTTCCCCAGGCAATCACGGTCAGTCCAATGGTCGACAGCCAGAAAACGTGGCGCAGCTGCCGCTCAGCCTGGCCGATCTGCCCTTTCCCGAGCCGTTTCCCGGTAATGATAGTCGAGGCCGAACCCAGCGCGTTACCCGGCAGGTTAATCAGCGAGGCGATAGAAAAGGCGATGAAGTTACCGGCGATCACGTCGGTGCCCATCCCGGCGACAAACATCTGCGTCAGCAGCTTCCCGCCGTTAAACAGCACCGACTCAATACTGGCGGGAATGCCGATCCCCATCACTTCCCAGATAATGGCAAAGTTAAAGGGGCGGAAATAGCTCTTCAGCGTGAGGCGCAGCGAGGGAGTAATCCCCGCCATCAGCACCCCGATAATCGCCGCCGCACCGATATAGCGTGAAATGGTTAGCCCCAGTCCGGCGCCGACGAACCCCAGCCCGTCCCACGAGAACACGCCGTAGATCAGCACGCTGCTGATGATGATATTCAGGATATTCATTCCGCCGTTGATCAGGAGCGGAATTTTGGTGTTACCTGCCCCGCGCAGCGCGCCGCTGCCAATCAACGCGATAGCCGCCGCCGGATAGCTGATGACGGTCATCTCCAGATAGGTCAGCGCCAGGTCTTTAACCTCGTTCGTGGCTTCCCCGGCGACAAAGTCGATAATCTCTTTACCGAAATAGTGAATCACCGCCGCCAGAACAATCGAAAAGACAGTCATGATCATCAGCGACTGGCGGGCTGCCTCGCGCGTACGTTTAGGATCGAGCTTGCCGAGGCTAAAAGCCACCACCACCGTCGTCCCGAGATCGATGGCAGCAAAAAATGACATCACCACCATGTTAAAGCTGTCCGCCAGCCCGACCCCCGCCATCGCCTCTTTCCCCAGCCAGCTCACCAGGAAGGTGCTCAGTACCCCCATCAGCAGAACGCAGGTATTTTCCAGGAAGATAGGCACAGCAAGAGGGGTGATTTCACGCCAGAACAGGACACGATAGCTTTTACGTTTTGCATACCATGGCGTGCGCGCGATCGCCTGGCGTAAGGAGGCAGTGACGTTCAAAATGGACCTTAGCGAGAAAAGTTGAAACTCCATTTCAAATGATGGGGGAGAAATGCTCATCCTGCAAAGTATTTTCCTGAAAAAAGATGTGTGGAATTACAACAAACTGACGACAGAATCAGCAATCAGTCGATTTTCCCTAAGATCAGGTTTGACAAAAGTTTTTTCGCCGCTAAGATAAGCCTCCACA
>NZ_VDAF01000064.1:0-1484 GCF_019584525.1 Enterobacter sp. EC_50
CCCCTATACGGTTAACCTTGCTACAGAATATAAGTCGCTGACCCATTATACAAAAGGTACGCAGTCACACCACGAAGGTGCTCCCACTGCTTGTACGTACACGGTTTCAGGTTCTTTTTCACTCCCCTCGCCGGGGTTCTTTTCGCCTTTCCCTCACGGTACTGGTTCACTATCGGTCAGTCAGGAGTATTTAGCCTTGGAGGATGGTCCCCCCATATTCAGACAGGATACCACGTGTCCCGCCCTACTCTTCGAGTTCACAACCTGTGTGCTTTCGTGTACGGGACTGTCACCCTGTACCGTGCGACTTTCCAGACGCTTCCACTAACACACAAGCTGATTCAGACTCTGGGCTGCTCCCCGTTCGCTCGCCGCTACTGGGGGAATCTCGGTTGATTTCTTTTCCTCGGGGTACTTAGATGTTTCAGTTCCCCCGGTTCGCCTCGTTAACCTATGTATTCAGTTAACGATAGTGTGTCGGAACACACTGGGTTTCCCCATTCGGACATCGCCGGGTCAAAGGTTCATATCACCTCGCCGGCGCTTTTCGCAGATTAGCACGTCCTTCATCGCCTCTGACTGCCAGGGCATCCACCGTGTACGCTTAGTCGCTTAACCTCACAACCCGAAGATGTTTCACTTCTGATTGCGAAAATTTGAGAGACTCGAACACACCATTTAAGATGTGTCGTTTCAATTTTCAGCTTGATCCAGATTTTTAAAGAGCAAATATCTCAAACGTGACTCGTAAGTCAGTTTTGAGATATGACGGCAGGTGACTTTCACTCACGAACCAGCAAGTGGCGTCCCCTAGGGGATTCGAACCCCTGTTACCGCCGTGAAAGGGCGGTGTCCTGGGCCTCTAGACGAAGGGGACACTGAAGTCTCAATCGCAAGACGCCTTGCTATTTACTTTTCATCAGACAATCTGTGTGAGCACTGCAAAGGCAGGTTCTTTAAGGTAAGGAGGTGATCCAACCGCAGGTTCCCCTACGGTTACCTTGTTACGACTTCACCCCAGTCATGAATCACAAAGTGGTAAGCGCCCTCCCGAAGGTTAAGCTACCTACTTCTTTTGCAACCCACTCCCATGGTGTGACGGGCGGTGTGTACAAGGCCCGGGAACGTATTCACCGTAGCATTCTGATCTACGATTACTAGCGATTCCGACTTCATGGAGTCGAGTTGCAGACTCCAATCCGGACTACGACGCACTTTATGAGGTCCGCTTGCTCTCGCGAGGTCGCTTCTCTTTGTATGCGCCATTGTAGCACGTGTGTAGCCCTACTCGTAAGGGCCATGATGACTTGACGTCATCCCCACCTTCCTCCAGTTTATCACTGGCAGTCTCCTTTGAGTTCCCGGCCGGACCGCTGGCAACAAAGGATAAGGGTTGCGCTCGTTGCGGGACTTAACCCAACATTTCACAACACGAGCTGACGACAGCCATGCAGCACCTGTCTCAGAGTTCCCGAAGGCACCAA
>NZ_VDAF01000065.1:0-1366 GCF_019584525.1 Enterobacter sp. EC_50
CCGCTAACCCCATCAATTAACCTTCCGGCACCGGGCAGGCGTCACACCGTATACGTCCACTTTCGTGTTTGCACAGTGCTGTGTTTTTAATAAACAGTTGCAGCCAGCTGGTATCTTCGACTGATTTCAGCTCCACCCGCAGGGGCTTCACCTACATATCAGCGTGCCTTCTCCCGAAGTTACGGCACCATTTTGCCTAGTTCCTTCACCCGAGTTCTCTCAAGCGCCTTGGTATTCTCTACCTGACCACCTGTGTCGGTTTGGGGTACGATTTGATGTTACCTGATGCTTAGAGGCTTTTCCTGGAAGCAGGGCATTTGTTACTTCAGCACCGTAGTGCCTCGTCATCACACCTCAGCGTTAATAAACGACCGGATTTACCTGGTCGTTCCGCCTACATGCTTAAACCGGGACAACCGTCGCCCGGCTAACATAGCCTTCTCCGTCCCCCCTTCGCAGTAACACCAAGTACAGGAATATTAACCTGTTTCCCATCGACTACGCCTTTCGGCCTCGCCTTAGGGGTCGACTCACCCTGCCCCGATTAACGTTGGACAGGAACCCTTGGTCTTCCGGCGAGCGGGCTTTTCACCCGCTTTATCGTTACTTATGTCAGCATTCGCACTTCTGATACCTCCAGCAACCCTCACAGGCCACCTTCAACGGCTTACAGAACGCTCCCCTACCCAACAACGCATAGCGTCGCTGCCGCAGCTTCGGTGCATGGTTTAGCCCCGTTACATCTTCCGCGCAGGCCGACTCGACCAGTGAGCTATTACGCTTTCTTTAAATGATGGCTGCTTCTAAGCCAACATCCTGGCTGTCTGTGCCTTCCCACATCGTTTCCCACTTAACCATGACTTTGGGACCTTAGCTGGCGGTCTGGGTTGTTTCCCTCTTCACGACGGACGTTAGCACCCGCCGTGTGTCTCCCGTGATAACATTCTTCGGTATTCGTAGTTTGCATCGGGTTGGTAAGCCGGGATGGCCCCCTAGCCGAAACAGTGCTCTACCCCCGAAGATGAGTTCACGAGGCGCTACCTAAATAGCTTTCGGGGAGAACCAGCTATCTCCCGGTTTGATTGGCCTTTCACCCCCAGCCACAAGTCATCCGCTAATTTTTCAACATTAGTCGGTTCGGTCCTCCAGTTAGTGTTACCCAACCTTCAACCTGCCCATGGCTAGATCACCGGGTTTCGGGTCTATACCCTGCAACTTAACGCCCAGTTAAGACTCGGTTTCCCTTCGGCTCCCCTATACGGTTAACCTTGCTACAGAATATAAGTCGCTGACCCATTATACAAAAGGTACGCAGTCACACCACGAAGGTGCTCCCACTGCTTGTACGTACACGGTTTCAGGTTCT
>NZ_VDAF01000066.1:0-1234 GCF_019584525.1 Enterobacter sp. EC_50
ATGGGTCTTCCCCGATCATGGTGGGAAGGCTCAGAACGCCATATTCAGCTTTCCGTAGTGGAACATCACCCCCAGTTTAAAGCGCTCCCGGTTTCGGTATCCCCTGGCTTTTATCCTCAGCAGCCTGATCTTGCTGTTAAGTGCCTCCGCATTTCCGTTTGAGACACTGTGTCGCATCGCATTCAGGATCCCGTACAGCCTTTTTCCTATCGTTTTCGCGGCATTTTTCATCATGGGAACGTCACTGTTAGCCGCCAGCGCCAACCATCTCTGCCAGTCACTCCGTCTTTCCTCGCTCCATGGCCTGTTCCAGATATCCTTTGCCAGCTCTTTCAGCGCCCAGCACTGGCTCGTCAGCTTCATCTGTGCACGCAGCCACATCAGCTTTTCCTGCCGGGATTCGGTCATCCACTTATCGCTGTACTGCCACAGGAAGCGGGTTCCTTTTGCCTGGTGTCGGCTTTCAACAGGGAGGTGCGGATGTTCATTCTGACGGGTTTTATCAACTACCTCGCCCAGTTGCTTCGCCACATGGAAGCGGTCAAAGGCGATTTTCTCAACCGCACTGGGTAAGTGGATACGCGCTGCTCTTATATAGCCCGCGTTCATGTCCATTGAGAGCGTTTTGATAGCCAGCAACTGCCCATCAGTGAGCGTGCGAAGATAGCCGGCAAGACTCTCTGTGCCGCGATCATCCGTTAAGGCCAGCGCCCGACCATCGCGATCGGAGATCACCGTTATGTAACGATGTCCTTTTTTAAAGGCGACCTCATCCACATTCATATGACGGGCGGATAATGGCTTTTTTATCCGGGCAAGACCTCGCTTAACTGCCCGGGTCATAATGCCGTCAACCGCATTCCAACTGAGCTTAAGTTGCTTCCTGACAGCATCAACGGTGCTGATTTTCAGCCATGAGAGAACGAACGATTCGAATAGCAACGTATACCGGCTTCCGGGGCCAGCCCACGGAACAGGCAACGTCAGGCAGCCATGCTCCGGACACATAATTCGTGGAACATCGGCTTCAACAATAGTGGTGAACTGGCAGGTATCAAGATGGCGCCATTTACGATGACGGTGATCGTGAACAGAACAGGATTTACCGCAGGTCGGACAGGCTAGCCGGGTGTTTTCAGCGATCTCAATAGTGACAGTAACAGAACCGGCATTTTCATCGAGAGAAAGGGACTTTACCTGCCACGGATCGGACAGGTTGAGAATATGAGCGTAG
>NZ_VDAF01000067.1:0-1204 GCF_019584525.1 Enterobacter sp. EC_50
TCTATCCGCACCACACTCTGGGTTTTTCGGTCGTAGTACGCAAGCGTTATTCCGTTGAAGATGATGGCCTCCAGGCCATCATCCTGTTCTTCCAGCATGATGTACTCATCAGTCAGCGCTTCACTCAGGAACACCGTCCCCTTTTTCCCCATATAGAGTGTCCCCCTCGATTTCACCCTGTAGACCGTTCCTCCTGACGGATAGGCATAGTCAGGAACACGGCCATCCCACTGGCGCTTCGAGGGGTGCCACACCGTTCCGGGTGTTGCACCCGCCAGGGCTTCATGCGGTCTTTCGTAGTTAAATTCTTCCCGGTAGTCACTGAACCACCGCTGTTGTTCTTCCATCGTCATGAAGGTGTTCCCCTGCGCCAGCGCACTTTTCAGGGAACGGTGCATGCGTTCGTGCCGCCCGTTCTCTTCGGGATGGCCCCGCCGGATACGCTCCGGTCTGACGCCCAGCTTTATCAGCCAGACGGCAAGGCGACTTAACCCGGCGATACCCGTCCCTGCGAAGGGCTGACCATTATCGGTTCTCAGAACGTCCGGCAGGCCGTACTCCAGGAACGCCTCCGTCAGACAGTGCCTGACGAAGGGCTCGCTCTCACGGTCCGTTCCACGGCAGCTCAGCAGATACCGGCTGTGGTTGTCGGTCAGGGTGAAGGGATGACAGTACTCTCTGCTCAGCAGCCTGAACTTGCCTTTAAAATCAGCGCTCCAGACCTGATTGTTTTCACTGATGCTGGTCAGGGGCCGGCGATTCCCCGGCGTTCTGCGCTTTCTCTTTCTGTCAGGTACCAGGCCTTCACGCTTGAGGATATCGCCGACAGTGCTGGCAGCAGGAACGGTAAAATCGACGTGATGATTGAGGAGCCACATCCGCAGTTTTTTCGGGCCCCAGTCAGGGTGTTTCTGACGCAGGGCAGTCAGGTGTCCGACGACCTCATCAGGAACCGTCCGGGAGTGAGAGCATGGTGCGCGCGACCGGTCAGAGAGAGAGGACAGGTCAGAAGGGTCAAAACGCTGAAGCCATTTGTAGCCGGTTTTGCGGCTGATACCAAAAAGACGGCAAAGAGCGGAGAAGGAGTCCGTACCTGCATGGCAGGCACGGATAAAATCAAGGCGTTGCATAGGTCGGGTCTCAGTCCAGGGCATAGCGAGTCTCCTCTTCTATGCCAGTTATAACTGTTACCCATGTATCCGGT
>NZ_VDAF01000068.1:0-1144 GCF_019584525.1 Enterobacter sp. EC_50
TAATACCTCCATAGACAAATTGGAGGTCCAACGATGAGTAACCAGCACCCATTTATGCATTTCGATGCCATCCCAGATTATCGCCAACAAGGTAAAGTCGAGCACAAGTTAACTGTGAATCGCCACGGATAATCTAGACACTTCCTAGCCGTTGATAATACTGGTTTTCATATTCTGTCGGTGACATCTGATCGCTGGAACCATGCCGACGCTTACTGTTATAAAACATTTCGATGTAATCAAAAATATCGCTGCGGGCTTCTTCCCGCGTTCCGTAGATCTTTTTCTTTATCCGTTCGCGTTTCAACAACTGGAAAAAGCTTTCTGCAACCGCATTATCATGGCAGTTACCGCGACGGCTCATGCTGCCCTCCAGGCCGTGTGATTTCAGGAACGACTGCCACTCATGGCTTGTGTACTGACTGCCCTGATCCGAATGAACCAGCACCTGTTTTTGGGGATTACGGCGCCATACAGCCATCAGCAGTGCGTTCAGGACAATGTCCTTTGTCATCCGGGATTGCATGGACCAGCCGATAATTTTACGTGAGAACAGATCAACAACCACGGCAAGATACAGCCAGCCTTCGTGGGTCCTGATGTAGGTTATGTCCGTTACCCAACGCTTATCCGGAGCATCCGGATTGAACTGTCGCTGGAGCCTGTTGGGCGACACGATACTGGCCTCGCCTTTACGTGCCCGCGGGCTCCGGTATCCGACCTGAGCCTTTATCCCGACACGTTTCATCAGTCGCCAGACTCTGTTCACTCCGCACTGTTGCCCGCTGTCCCGCAGATCCAGATGGATTTTGCGATAACCATAGACGCATCCCGATTCCAGCCAGAACTGTTTAATCTGTCCTGTCAGTCTCAGGTCTGCCTGATGGCGTTGTGAATGCGGCTGCTGAAGCCAGGCGTAAAAACCACTGGGATGAACATCCAGCACCCGACAGAGCAGGCGAACAGGCCAGCAACAGGTGTTGTCACGGATAAAGGCGTACCTCAGTCGGACAGCTTTGCGAAGTACGCCGCTGTAGATTCAATTGGTCAACGCAACAGTTATGTGAAAACATGGGGTTGCGGAGGTTTTTTGAATGAGACGAACATTTACAGCAGAGGAAAAAGCCTCTGTTTTTGAACTATG
>NZ_VDAF01000069.1:0-1016 GCF_019584525.1 Enterobacter sp. EC_50
GCGTGTCGAGCGCGTGGGCGGGCCAGGGCTACGGCGGGGTGCAGATCCCGCGCGTGGGCGATGAGGTGGTGGTGGACTTTATCAACGGCGACCCGGACCGTCCGATCATTACCGGTCGGGTGTACAACGACGCGAGCATGCCGCCGTGGGCGCTGCCGGCTGCGGCGACGCAGATGGGCTTTATGAGCCGCACGAAAGACGGTTCCGTGGACAATGCCAATGCCCTGCGGTTTGAGGATAAAGCGGGCGCAGAACAGGTATGGATCCAGGCCGAGCGCAATCTGGATATTAACGTCAAAAACGACGAAACACATTCTACTGAAAAAAATCGAACCCAGTTCGTTGGCGAAGATGAAACCTTACGGGTAGCGAAAAATCAGAAATCAGGGATTAAAGGCGATGTGGTATGCCTGACGGGGAACAGTCGAAACGATAAAGTCGTTAATAATTTTATACTTTCCGCAGGAAATACGCTGAGACTGGAATGTGGTGAAAGCGCCATCGAGCTATCAAAAGACGGCAGCGTCCATATCATTGGTAATAATTTTAACTTTACTGCGAAACAGAACGCGCAAATTAATACGCTTTCCGGCGAATTACATTTGAACCCTGATGATGGACAAAATGTCATCGATCCGCCTGGCGCATCCCTTCAGGGTGAAATCCAGCAGGAAGTGGATAGTTTTTTTGTTATTAATGGCAATAAATAAGAGTAACCCGAATGGCTGAATATATTCTTCAGGAAGCATCCCTTGCCTTACCCGATGTATTTAAAGACAGAACCATGAATTTATTTACCCTGAGTGATAACGGAGCCAGCGAGTTTACTTTTGTTGTTTCTCGTGCGAGTGCTAAAAACGAAGATAAAGTCCATGATGCGGCAACTCGTTTGGTACGTGAACGGCTTTGTTGAATAAATCAGATTTCGGGTAAGTCTCCCCCGTAGCGGGTTGTGTTTTCAGGCAATACGCACGCTTTCAGGCATACCTGCTTTCGTCATTTTGTTCAGCGCTCGT
>NZ_VDAF01000007.1:0-182179 GCF_019584525.1 Enterobacter sp. EC_50
TTACGCACCACCCCGTCAGTAGCTGAACAGGAGGGACAGCTGATAGAAACAGAAGCCACTGGAGCACCTCAAAAACACCATCATACACTAAATCAGTAAGTTGGCAGCATCACCACAAAATGGGAAGAATAGCCCTGCGCCCAAATAGCAGAATTACCGCCAGCATCACGCTGAGCGGCAGCCATGCTAAATAAACGTCATGACCATTAACAATTGCGCGTGGAGAGAGATAACGGGAGACAGGTACCGCAATCAGACAAAGTGTCAGGGCAATTATAAATATCTTTACATTATTGTACGTTTTTCTATTCATTAAGCTGATGAGTATATTATCCGTCTGAATCATTGACCGGATGGATAATAGGTTTATTAATTGCACGAATCAAGTTCAAGTCTATTTATAGACACGTTTATTGATTTCGATTGAGGTGAGGTATGGGAATACCTTCTTTTTGATAACAAAAACCAGTGGCGGGCGTTACAAACAGATAAAAAAAACCCTCGTCATTTGACGAGGGTTTACAATTTTGGTGGAGCTAAGCGGGATCGAACCGCTGACCTCTTGCATGCCATGCAAGCGCTCTCCCAGCTGAGCTATAGCCCCACATGTGACTTTACTGACCGCACTCTGTTGGGTTCAGAGTTTGGTGGAGCTAAGCGGGATCGAACCGCTGACCTCTTGCATGCCATGCAAGCGCTCTCCCAGCTGAGCTATAGCCCCATCGTAAAGCTGTCATGTTGACGGGCGGCATAATATGAATTCCGCTGCGGAGTGTCAACGGCAAAATCAATGACCGCCGTTCGATCGCCGAAAAATCATGCAAATGAATCACTTTGCGAGCGTGCTCGTAATCAGGAGTTAAGCCTGTCACGTTTTCATGTAAAACGGTGCTATAAAATGAGCCGTTAATTAACCCCACTGATATTCAGGAAATTGCATGATCAAGGAACGAATGACGCCAGAAGAGTTAGCCCTGCTCACTGGCTATAGCCGACAGACCATCAATAAATGGGTACGCAAAGAGGGTTGGATTACGTCACCAAAACCTGGCGTTCAGGGCGGGAAAGCGCGACTGGTACATGTTAACGAAAAAGTCCGCGACTTTATCCGCAGCGCACGTCGGGCAAGCGAAACGTCCGATATGGCAGAAGGTACCAGCCATAACAGTTCGCTTCACACCCTACTCCTGACGCTGGCTGATGAAATGACGCCGGAAGAGCAGAAACAGATGACATCGCTGTTACTGCGGGAAGGGATCACCGGATTGTTGCAACGTTTAGGGATTCGCGATCGGGACTGATATGAAAAAATTACGGAGCAAAATGACCACGGAAGAGCTGGCGGAGAGTTTGGGCGTTGCCAGGCAAACGGTTAATCGCTGGATTCGCCAGCAGGGCTGGAAAACAGAAGGACTCAACGGCGTGAAAGGCGGCCGCGCGAGGCTCATTCATATCGATGCACGCGTGAAGGAACACATTATGAGTCTCCCGGCGATTCGCAACCGTCAGGCGGTATACCATCTCGCGGAGGCCACCTCCGCCTACAATGCCCCCTCTGCAAACCTGTTTCCGGGCATAATTGAGACGCTGGAGAATATGACTGCAGCAGAGCAGAAGCGTCTGGACACCTTCCTGAAGCGCGAAGGCATTCACGCCTTTCTTAAGCGTCTGGGTATTGCAGAAAAAGAAGCATAAAAAAACGGCAGGTTCCCCTGCCGTTTGTTATATCTGAGACGTTATTACTGCTGATTTTCTCGTTCAGCGATAAAGTCCAGAGCCTTGTTAATGCGCGCTACGCTGCGTGATTTGCCGATAGCATGAACCGTTACGTCCAGCGCCGGAGACTGACCCGCACCGGTCACCGCAACGCGCAGTGGCATACCGACTTTACCCATGCCGACTTCCAGCTCGTCCGCCGTCGCCTGAATGGCGTGATGCACATTCTCAGCGGTCCACTCGGTAATGGCAGCCAGCTTGTCACGCACCACTTCCAGCGGCTGACGCGCAACCGGGCGGAGGTGTTTCTTCGCGGCGTCCGCATCAAACGCATCAAACTCTTCATAGAAGTAGCGGCAGCTTTCAGCAATCTCTTTCAGCGTTTTGCAGCGCTCGCCGAGCAGTTTCACCAGATCCGCCAGCTCAGGGCCTGTGCGGGTATCAATATTTGCCTGCTCAATGTGCCACTGCAGATACGTCGCCACATATTCTGGCGGCATGGTATTGATGTAGTGATGGTTCAGCCACAGGAGCTTGTCGGTGTTGAACGCGCTGGCGGATTTGCTGACAGAGCTCAGAGAGAACAGTTCGATCATCTCTTCGCGGCTGAAGATCTCCTGGTCACCGTGAGCCCAGCCCAGACGCACCAGATAGTTCAGCAGCGCTTCTGGCAGATAGCCGTCGTCGCGATACTGCATCACGCTCACCGCACCGTGACGTTTAGACAGCTTTTTCCCGTCGTCGCCGTTGATCATGGAGACGTGCGCATAAACAGGCACAGGGGCGTTCAGCGCCTTAAGGATGTTGATCTGACGTGGCGTGTTGTTGATATGGTCTTCACCGCGCACAACGTGGGTAATTTCCATATCCCAGTCGTCAACCACGACGCAGAAGTTGTAGGTTGGAGAACCATCGGTACGACGGATGATCAGATCGTCGAGCTCCTGGTTGCTGAATTCGATCGGGCCACGGATCTGATCGTCAAAAATCACAGACCCCTCTTGCGGGTTAGCAAAACGCACAACGCAAGGCTCATCTGCAGCATGCTCGCTGTGGTCGTGGCGGCAGCGGCCGTCATAACGCGGCTTTTCACCGTTCGCCATCTGCTCTTCACGCAGCGCATCCAGACGCTCTTTGGAGCAGTAGCACTTATACGCCGTGCCCGCGACCAGCATCTCATCAATGACGGCGTTATAGCGGTCAAAGCGTTTGGTCTGGAAGTAGGGACCTTCGTCCCATTCCAGGTTCAGCCAGTTCATCCCATCCATAATGGCTTCAATTGCTTCTGGCGTGGAGCGCTCAAGATCGGTGTCTTCAATACGCAGCACGAACTCACCTTTGTTGTGGCGTGCGAAAAGCCAGGAATAGAGAGCGGTACGTGCACCACCGACGTGCAGATAGCCTGTCGGGCTCGGCGCGAAGCGAGTTTTGATTTTCATGAAATGGCCTTACGTTATAAAGATGCCGGCAATCGGCAAATCCTGGGGAAAAAACGATGGGCAATATTCTATCACTGTGCGGCGATTCCTCAATGTTGTTCCCTGAATCGGGCCCGAGTTTGCGATTTTTGTTTAGAAATCATGCGCCACTGCCCATTTCGCGATCGTTTTGCTTAATTTTACGACGAACGAATAAAAACTTTAGAAAATGCGTTGACTCATTTTCAACTCTCCCTATAATGCGACTCCACACAGCGGGGGTGATTAGCTCAGTTGGTAGAGCATCTCCTTTACACGGAGGGGGTCGGCGGTTCGAGCCCGTCATCACCCACCATCTACTTCGGTAGACTCGCAGTGTAGATAAGAATTGAGATTGGGCGATTAGCTCAGTTGGTAGAGCATCTCCTTTACACGGAGGGGGTCGGCGGTTCGAGCCCGTCATCGCCCACCATTCTCACCTTATCGCAGCAGTTCCGAAATGGGCGATTAGCTCAGTTGGTAGAGCATCTCCTTTACACGGAGGGGGTCGGCGGTTCGAGCCCGTCATCGCCCACCATTTCGGGTCGTTAGCTCAGTTGGTAGAGCAGTTGACTTTTAATCAATTGGTCGCAGGTTCGAATCCTGCACGACCCACCAATGTAAAAAAGCGCCCTAAAGGCGCTTTTTTGCTATCTGCGATATAAAAAATGTGAACCTGCCGCATTTTCCTCAAGCTAATCCCGTCGGTGCCGATACCTCTGTTTTATAACGCGAGGAAAAAGTATGACGACCATTCAGGCATCAACCCAATCTATTCAAACCAGCAGTGGCGGGAATGGGGCTTCTGGCGGTAACGATATCTCTGCGCAAATCACCCGCATTCTCGACAAAATCCAAAAGCTGACTCAGCAGTTAAACGAGCTGGCGAACAGTCCCGGCAGCACGGAAGATAAGAAAAAGCAGCAGGAACTGATTCAGACCCAGATCAAAGTGCTTCAGGCGCAGCTCGCCGCACTGCAGCGCCAGCAGGCCGAAGAGGCCCAGAAAAAGCAGGATCAAAAATTGGGCAAAGTGGAAGGTGTGAATAGCCCAACAGACAATAATCAGATTGATATCTACATCTAATCTTCTGAAGCGTTAAACAGTGGATCGCGTATGCGGGCCTCAGTCAATCGCTGTGCCTGGATACGCACCACTTCCCAGATAGCCTGCGCCGCCCCCGAGAGTGAACGATTTTTTCGCCGCACCAGCATTAGCTTTCGTTCGACAACGGGCGTCAACCGCTTCACGGCCAGTCGACTTCCCTGAGGCAGGGGAAGCGCCAGGGCGGGCAACACGCTGATGCCGATCCCGGCTTCCACCATGGGAAACAGCGTTGCCGGGTGACCAATCTCCTGCACGATCGCTGCCTTTACCCCCTGATTCATCAGTGCGGAATCAATCAGCGGGCGGCTGCCCGAGGCATAATCTTGTAAAACCAGGTTTGCGCCCTGCAGTGACTGCCACCTGACGTCAGGCAACGCGGCCAGCGGATCGTCGTCACGGCAGAGCAGCAAAAAGGGCTCCGAAAGTACGCTTTCGCACTCCAGATCGCTCACCTGGCCGGGATCGATAACAATACCAAAATCGACATCCCCCTGGCGGATGCTCTCCAGTACCCACTGCTGTGGCCGATCATGCAGCACAAAGTCAATGTCCGGGTAGCGATGGTTCCCCTCGGCAATACACTGCGGGATAAGGTGTGCAGATATCGTCTGGCTGGCCGCGACCCGCACGGTACCCGAAAGCTGCTGCCCCAGCCTCCCCACGTCTCTGAGCGTGCTGTTCAGCTCATCCAGCAGCCGTTCAAGGCGCAGAGCAAGCTGCTGCCCGGCTTCGGTCAACACCACTTCGCGCGTGGTGCGGTCAAGCAACCGGACGCCGGTCTGATTTTCCAGTTCTTTCACGCTGTGGCTGACCGCCGACTGGCTCAGGCCAATCATCTCCCCTGCCCGGCTAAAGCTGCGGGCATTGGCGACGGTAACGAAAATGCGGAGCTGGCGTAAGGAAAAATTCATCTGTTTAATTCATGAATGGATGCAATAAATCAATTTTATTTCTCAAATGGAAAAAAGCACAATAGCGACATCTGTTTTCAGGAGTCATTATGAAACTATTTCGTATTGTTGATCCGTTTACGCTCACCCTGGTCGTTACCGTTTTACTGGCCTCGTTCTTTCCCGCTCGCGGCGGGTTCGTTCCGTTCTTTGAAGGGCTGACGACGGCCGCCATTGCACTGCTGTTTTTTATGCACGGCGCGAAGCTGTCCCGTGAAGCGATTATCGCAGGGGGGAGCCACTGGCGGCTGCATCTCTGGGTAATGTGCAGCACGTTCATTCTCTTCCCGATCCTCGGCGTGCTGTTTGCCTGGTGGGCACCGGTTAACGTCGACCCGGCGCTCTATACCGGTTTTCTGTATCTCTGCATTCTGCCGGCTACCGTGCAATCCGCCATTGCCTTTACCTCTCTGGCGGGAGGGAACGTTGCGGCCGCCGTCTGCTCGGCATCGGCATCCAGCCTGCTGGGGATTTTCGTCTCCCCGCTGCTGGTGGGCCTGCTGATGAACATGCACGGCGCGGAAGGTAACCTTGAGCAGGTCGGCAAAATCTGTTTGCAGCTGCTGCTGCCGTTTGTGCTGGGGCATCTCTCGCGTCCGTGGACGGGCGCATTTGTGGCAAAGCACAAGAAATGGATCTCAAAAACCGACCAGTCGTCGATCCTGCTGGTGGTCTATTCCGCCTTCAGCGAAGCGGTCGTGAACGGGATCTGGCATAAGGTGGGCGCCGGTTCGCTGCTCTTTATCGTGGTGGTCAGCCTCATCCTGCTGGCAATTGTCATTGCAGTAAACGTCTTTGTAGCACGCAAGTGCGGCTTCAACAAAGCGGATGAAATTACGATTGTGTTCTGCGGTTCGAAGAAGAGCCTGGCAAACGGTATCCCGATGGCCAACATTCTGTTCCCGACCTCGGTGATTGGAATGATGGTACTGCCGCTAATGATTTTCCATCAGATCCAGCTGATGGTCTGCGCGGTGCTGGCGCGTCGCTACAAGCGCCAGACGGAAAAACTGGCGCAGGAAGGGACCCGCGCCGCGAAGGCTTAAGGACGTTTCAGGGGCTGCACCAGCTGGGTCAGCCCCTCGGTTTTGATCAGTAACGCAATCGCCATCAGCTCGCCCAGTCGCCCTGCCGGGAATTCATCCTTACGGGCAAACCACAGCAGATACTCCTCCGGCAAATCAATCAGCCTGCGGCCCTTGTATTTACCGAACGGCATCTCCGTATTGGCGATCTCAACGAGCTGCTCTTTCTCCACGTTACTCTCCTAACAGACGCATCATTTCTGCTTCGTCGATAACCTCAATGCCGAGCTCCTGGGCTTTCGCCAGCTTCGAACCGGCGGCCTCCCCGGCAATGACCAGATCAGTTTTCTTCGACACACTGCCCGCCACTTTGGCTCCCAGCGCCACCAGACGTGCCTTTGCATCATCGCGGGATAGCTGGCTCAGGCTGCCGGTCAGCACTACCGTTTTACCAGCGAACGGGCTGTCGATCTCTTCGGCGTTGACGACGACCGGCGCAGGCCATTTGATGCCCTCTGCCAGCAGTTGGCCGATGACCTCGCGGTTGCTCTCTTCAGCAAAGAAGTTAAAGACGTGCGTGGCGACGACGATGCCGACATCCGGAACTTTCTGTAGCTCCTCGATGCTTGCCTTTTCCAGCGCCTCCAGCGTACCAAAGTACGCCGCCAGCCCTGCTGCCGTCGCTTCACCCACTTCACGAATGCCGAGCGCATAAAGGAAACGGGCGAAGGAGGTCTCTTTAGCCGCTTCCAAGGCGTTAACCACGTTCTGGGCTGATTTTGGCCCCATGCGATCCAGACCGGTTAGTTTACCTGCGGTCAGCCTGAAGAGATCCGCTGGTGTGTGGACGTACTCTTTCTCAACCAGCTGGTCGATAATCTTGTCGCCCATGCCGTCGACGTCCATTGCGCGACGGGAGACGAAGTGCTTTAGCGACTCTTTACGCTGCGCGCCACAGATTAAGCCGCCCGTACAGCGCGCCACCGCTTCACCTTCTACGCGCTCAACGTCCGAGCCGCACACCGGGCAATGGGTCGGGAAGACAACCTCGCGCGTATCGTCAGGACGTTCTGACTCAACGACGTTAACCACCTGCGGGATCACATCACCCGCGCGGCGGATCACCACTTTGTCACCGATCCGCAGGCCCAGGCGTTCGATCTCATCGGCGTTATGCAGCGTAGCGTTACTCACCAGCACGCCCGCCACCTGCACGGGCTCCAGACGAGCGACCGGGGTAATGGCCCCCGTACGTCCCACCTGGAACTCCACGTCGCGGACGAAGGTCATCTGCTCCTGGGCCGGGAACTTAAACGCCACCGCCCAGCGCGGCGCGCGCGCCACAAAGCCCAGCTGCTCCTGAAGCGCCAGCGAGTTCACCTTGATGACCACGCCATCAATATCAAAGCCGAGCGTCGGACGGTCCGCTTCCACCTTGTGGTAGAACGCCAGCACCGCTTCCGGCGAGTCGCAGAGCTGAACGCGGTTGCTCACCGGCAGGCCCCACGCCTTAAACTGCAGCAGACGCCCGAGATGGGTATCCGGCAGCTCGCCGCCCTCCAGAATACCGACGCCGTAGCAGAAGAACGTAAGCGGTCGCTTCGCGGTGATGCGCGGATCAAGCTGGCGCAGCGAGCCCGCCGCCGCGTTACGCGGGTTAGCAAACACCTTACCACCGGTGCGACGTGCCTCTTCGTTAATTTTCTCGAAGCCCGCCTGGGGCAGAAACACCTCGCCGCGCACTTCCAGACGTGCAGGAATATTGTCACCCTGCAGCTTCAGCGGGATCGCGCGAATGGTACGCACGTTGGTAGTGATGTCTTCGCCCGTCGTACCGTCGCCACGCGTCGCGGCACGCACCAGCACGCCGTTTTCATAGAGAAGACTGACCGCCAGGCCATCCAGCTTCAGTTCGCAGCACCAGGTGAGAGCGTCGCTGCTTTTCAGGCGATCCTGCACGCGCTTGTTAAACGCGAGAAAGCTCTCTTCATCGAAGACGTTATCCAGCGACAGCATCGGTACTTCATGACGCACCTGGCTGAAAGCGCCCAGCGGCTCAGCGCCGACGCGCTGGGTGGGGGAATCCGGTGTAATGAGTTCAGGATGCTGCGCTTCTAATTCGCGCAGCTCGCGCATCAGGCGATCATACTCCGCATCCGGGACTTCCGGCGCGTCCATAACATGATAGAGATATTCATGATGGCGAAGCGTGGTTCGCAGTTCAGTGAGTTGTTGTTCGATTGAGTCCATATCACACCATCAATGAGAAAAAACCCCCGACATGCGGGGGTTGAGGAGGAGTTGAAGATAACGCGTCGGTTACGCGTTGGCTTCCTTAACTTCGCGGATGCGGTCCTGATACTCACGCAGCTTCTGCGGGGTCATCATGCGACGCTGATCGTCGAGCACCACACCACCCACTTCGTCAGCGATGTGCTGAGCGGATTGCAGCATCAGCTTAAAGTTCTGCAGCTCGTCGCCGTAGGACGGCACCTGCATAAAGATAGTGACACCCGGCGTCACGAAATCGCCCGTCATTTCTGGGTCGAATGTGCCAGGGTTAACCATATTGGCCAGGCTAAATAGCGCCGGGCCGCTACCGTCCGGGCTCAGGTGACGATGGAAGATATTCATATCACCAAACTTGAAGCCGGCCTGTTGAATACTGTTCAGCAGTACGTCACCGTTCAGATGGCTGCCGTGATGGGCGGCCACGTTCATGATGATCACCGCTTCTTTACGCTGCGGTTTTTCAACAACCGGCTCTGGCTCTACAACGGGCTCAGGCTCAACGTGCGGGGCCGGAGCGGGCTGCGGCGCAGGTTGAACATGAACAGGCTGCTGCGGTTGATGTACCGGTTGCGCAGGCTGCTGTTGCACAGGCTGCTGCACGGGTTGTTGTTGAACCGGCTGTGGCGCCGCAGGCTGCTGATAGACAGGCTGTTGCGGCGGCTGGCGCACCGGTTCTTCCACAGGCTGTGGCGCTGGCTGGCGCGGCTGTGCAGAAGCATACGGCGGTTGATACTGGTGCTGCGAAGGACGAGGTGCTTCATGCTCCCCATGGCCTACGCCGGGCGCAGTATTGACCCGATGAACACGAACTTCACCCACGCCGTCATCGTCGCTTCCATCGATGTCATCTTCACTGTCATCGTCGTCACGACTGGACTTCATGCGCTTCAGTGGGCGATCGCGAAACATCGAGGAACGCTCTTTACGGCTGGTCCAGAAACCATGTACCAGTAAAGCGATTATGGCGATCGCGCCAACAATGATTAATATCAGACGCAAATCCTGCATCATTATATTCTCTGTTGTTCTAACACCTTGCCACCACGGCAAACATTTACTCACTAAGAGTATTTGCCGTTTACGTCAAGTGCAAGTGTGTGCAGAGCATTCACAGCATAAAGATAAAGGAAATCGTGCTTTTTGCTGGTTTTTCGAACATTTCCGAACTGGTCATTGGTCCGTAAGTGGATAATATAGGCGGGCAATTCCACTGGTTGTGTAAAAAGGAGTACAGCCTGGCTATGGTTTCAACATCTTCTTCTCCCCCGCGCAGCGGCGTCTGGTATTTTTCTCAGGGCTGGAAACTGGTCTCTCTGCCGGGTATTCGACGCTTCGTCATTCTGCCGCTGTTGATCAACATTATTCTGATGGGCGGCGCGTTCTGGTGGCTGTTCACAAAACTGGAAAGCTGGATCCCATCGCTGATGAGCTACGTGCCGGACTGGCTGCAGTGGCTTAACTACCTGCTCTGGCCGGTGGCGGTGATCTCCGTTTTGCTGGTATTTGGCTACTTCTTCTCGACGATTGCCAACTGGATAGCCGCGCCGTTTAACGGTTTGCTGGCGGAACAGCTGGAAGCGCGCCTTACCGGCGCAACACCGCCGGACACGGGCATCCTGGGGATCATGAAAGACCTCCCTCGCATTATGAAGCGTGAATGGCAGAAGTTTGCCTGGTACCTGCCCCGCGCGGTTGTGCTGCTTATCCTCTATTTTGTGCCCGGCATTGGCCAGACGGTGGCACCGGTGCTGTGGTTCCTGTTCAGCGCCTGGATGCTGGCTATCCAGTACTGCGACTATCCGTTCGATAACCACAAGGTGCCGTTTAAAGAGATGCGCACCGCCCTGCGCAGCCAGAAGATCGCCAATATGCAGTTTGGCGCGCTGACCAGCCTGTTCACTATGATTCCGTTCCTGAATCTGTTCATCATGCCGGTTGCCGTTTGCGGCGCGACCGCCATGTGGGTCGACTGCTACCGTGCTAAGCACGCGTTATGGAAATAATGCAAAAATGTGTAAAGCAGGGGTGGCTTATGCCGCCCCTTATTCCATACTGATCCCCATTATTTCCTTGCAGTATATAGATATGCGAATTCCTTACTTCCCCCTACCTGCTTAGCAGGTATGCTGGGTCGGTATCCCAATTTCATACAGTTAAGGACAGGCCATGAGTAAGATTTATGAAGACAACTCGCTGACTATCGGTCATACGCCCCTGGTTCGACTGAACCGTATCGGTAATGGACGCATCCTGGCGAAGGTCGAATCACGTAACCCGAGCTTCAGCGTAAAATGCCGTATCGGTGCAAACATGATTTGGGATGCTGAAAAACGTGGCGTACTGAAGCCGGGCGTTGAGCTGGTGGAACCGACCAGCGGCAATACCGGGATCGCTCTGGCCTATGTTGCTGCCGCGCGCGGCTACAAGCTGACGCTGACCATGCCTGAAACCATGAGCATCGAGCGTCGTAAGCTGCTTAAAGCGCTGGGCGCGAACCTGGTGCTGACCGAAGGCGCGAAGGGCATGAAGGGTGCCATTCAGAAAGCCGAAGAGATTGTGGCCAGCGATCCGGCGAAATACCTGCTGCTGCAGCAGTTCAGCAACCCGGCTAACCCGGAAATTCACGAGAAGACTACCGGCCCGGAAATCTGGGAAGATACCGACGGCCAGGTTGACGTCTTTATCTCCGGCGTAGGTACCGGCGGCACGCTGACCGGCGTGTCACGCTATATTAAAGGCACCAAAGGTAAAAAAGAGCTGATCACCGTTGCCGTTGAGCCGACTGATTCACCGGTTATCACCCAGGCCCTGGCGGGGGAAGAGCTCAAACCCGGCCCGCACAAAATTCAGGGGATTGGCGCAGGCTTCATTCCGGGCAACCTGGATCTGAAGCTGATTGATAAAGTAGTCACTATCACGAACGAAGAAGCCATCTCTACCGCGCGTCGCCTGATGGATGAAGAAGGCATTCTGGCAGGTATCTCTTCCGGTGCGGCCGTTGCGGCAGCGCTTAAACTTCAGGAAGATGAGGCCTTTACCAATAAGAATATTGTGGTTATCCTTCCTTCCTCGGGTGAGCGTTACTTGAGCACCGCACTGTTTGCCGATCTGTTCACTGAAAAAGAGCTGCAACAGTAGTGCCACTATGTTAATAACGCGTAAAAAAGCACCTTTTCAGGTGCTTTTTTGTGGCCTGCTTCAAACTTTTGCCCCTCCTGGCATTGCTTCACCCCGTTGGGTCTGGTATTTAAACCAGCAATTATTTTGATGCGTGAAATTAATCAGCGAACGAAATAGCCTTGCTGAATCGATTTTATGATTTGGTTCAAGTCTTGCTTTCGCTGCATAATGTTTAATGACGATCGAAACGTCAGCGCTAACAATACAGGCTAAAGTTCAGTCGCCAGGCTAGACTTTAGTTCCACAACACTAAACCTATAAGTTGGGGAAATACAATGTTCCAGCAAGAAGTTACCATTACCGCTCCGAACGGTCTGCACACCCGCCCTGCTGCTCAGTTTGTTAAAGAAGCGAAAGGCTTCACTTCTGAAATCACTGTGACTTCCAACGGCAAAAGCGCCAGCGCAAAAAGCCTGTTCAAACTGCAGACTCTGGGCCTGACTCAGGGCACCGTAGTCACCATCTCTGCGGAAGGTGAAGACGAGCAGAAAGCAGTTGAGCATCTGGTAAAACTGATGGCTGAGCTCGAGTAAGTTTCCGGGTTCTTTTAAATATCAGTCACAAGTAAGGTAGGGTTATGATTTCAGGCATTTTAGCATCCCCGGGTATCGCTTTCGGCAAAGCACTGCTGCTGAAAGAAGACGAGATCGTCATCGACCGGAAAAAAATTTCTGCCGACAAGGTTGATCAGGAAGTTGAACGTTTTCTGAGCGGTCGTGCCAAGGCATCTGCGCAACTGGAAGCAATCAAAACTAAAGCTGGCGAAACTTTCGGTGAAGAAAAAGAAGCCATCTTCGAAGGGCACATCATGCTGCTCGAAGATGAGGAGCTGGAGCAGGAAATCATAGCCCTGATTAAAGATAAAGGCATGACGGCCGACGCGGCTGCGCATGAAGTTATCGAAGGTCAGGCAACTGCCCTGGAAGAACTGGATGATGAATACCTGAAAGAGCGTGCGGCTGACGTACGTGACATCGGTAAGCGCCTGCTGCGCAACATCCTGGGTCTGGCCATTATCGACCTGAGCGCGATTCAGGATGAAGTGATCCTGGTTGCCGCTGACCTCACCCCATCTGAAACCGCACAGTTGAACCTGAAAAAGGTCCTCGGTTTCATCACCGATGCGGGCGGCCGTACCTCCCACACCTCTATCATGGCGCGTTCTCTGGAACTGCCTGCCATCGTGGGTACCGGTAGCGTCACCTCTCAGGTGAAAAACGGCGATTATCTGATTCTGGATGCCGTAAACAATCTGGTTTACGTCAACCCAACTAACGAAGAGATCGAAAAACTGCGCGCGGTTCAGGAGCAGGTTGCGACTGAAAAAGCGGAACTCGCTAAGCTGAAAGACCTGCCAGCCATCACTCTGGACGGCCATCAGGTAGAAGTGTGCGCAAACATCGGTACCGTCCGCGACGTTGATGGCGCTGAGCGCAACGGTGCGGAAGGCGTTGGTCTCTATCGTACAGAATTCCTGTTCATGGACCGCGACGCGCTGCCAACGGAAGAAGAGCAGTTTGCTGCGTATAAAGCCGTTGCTGAAGCCTGTGGCTCTCAGGCGGTTATCGTCCGTACCATGGACATCGGTGGCGACAAAGAGCTGCCGTACATGAACTTCCCGAAAGAAGAGAACCCGTTCCTGGGCTGGCGTGCCGTGCGTATTGCGATGGATCGTAAAGAGATCCTGCGTGACCAGGTTCGCGCAATCCTGCGTGCCTCTGCGTTCGGTAAGCTGCGCATCATGTTCCCAATGATCATCTCTGTTGAAGAAGTGCGTGCACTGAAGAAAGAGATCGAAATCTACAAGCAGGAACTGCGCGACGAAGGTAAAGCATTTGACGAGTCAATCGAGATCGGCGTGATGGTGGAAACACCTGCGGCGGCGACCATTGCGCGTCATTTAGCCAAAGAAGTTGATTTCTTTAGTATCGGCACCAATGATTTAACGCAGTACACCCTGGCAGTTGACCGTGGTAATGATATGATTTCACATCTCTACCAGCCAATGTCACCGTCCGTACTGAACTTGATCAAGCAAGTTATTGATGCTTCTCATGCAGAAGGTAAATGGACTGGCATGTGTGGTGAGCTTGCAGGCGACGAACGTGCTACACTTCTGTTGCTGGGTATGGGTCTGGACGAATTCTCTATGAGCGCCATTTCCATCCCGCGCATTAAGAAGATTATCCGTAACACGAACTTCGAAGATGCGAAGGTGTTAGCAGAGCAGGCTCTTGCTCAACCGACAACGGACGAGTTAATGACGCTGGTTAACAAGTTCATTGAAGAAAAAACAATCTGCTAATCCACGAGATGCGGCCCAAATTACTGCTTAGGAGAAGATCATGGGTTTGTTCGATAAACTGAAATCTCTGGTTTCTGATGATAAGAAAGACTCCGGAACTATTGAGATTGTTGCTCCGCTCTCCGGCGAGATCGTCAACATCGAAGACGTGCCGGATGTAGTGTTTGCTGAGAAAATCGTTGGTGATGGCATTGCTATCAAACCAACTGGCAACAAAATGGTTGCTCCAGTTGACGGCACCATCGGTAAAATTTTTGAAACCAACCATGCGTTCTCTATCGAATCTGATAGCGGTATCGAACTGTTCGTTCACTTCGGTATCGACACCGTTGAACTGAAAGGCGAAGGCTTCAAACGTATCGCGGAAGAAGGCCAGCGTGTTAAAGTTGGCGACCCGGTGATTGAATTCGATCTGCCACTGCTGGAAGAAAAAGCCAAGTCTACCCTGACGCCGGTTGTTATCTCCAACATGGACGAAATCAAAGAACTGATCAAACTGTCTGGCAGCGTCACCGTGGGTGAAACCCCGGTTATCCGCATCAAGAAGTAATTCTTGCCGCACAGTAAAATGGCGCCTTCGGGCGCCATTTTTGTTTATGCCGGGAGGATAAGCTCGTCGTAGCCTTTCGACTGGGTATACAGCATCACGTCAGTCACCCGATCGCCGGCCATGCGAATGGCATCGGCAACGGTTTTCCCCTCAACAATGCCGCTCACCAGCTCTGAACAGAACAGGTCGCCCGTCCCTTTCAGATCGGTTTCTACGCGCGGATGCGCGCTGACGGTGACGCCCTCGCTTGAGACCAGCACCACGTGGATGTTTTGCGGATCGTCGGCAACCGGCGCACTGGTGATCGCCACCCATTTCAGGCTGTCTGAGAGCAGTCCCTGTGCCGCCGCGATGGCGCTTTCCGGCGTGCGGCACGGCTTGCCGCTTAACACTTCCAGCTCGTAGACATTGGGCGTGATCCCCTGCGCCAGCGGCAGCAGGTGCTCCCGATACGCTTCGGGGATCTCAGGCTTCACGTACATCCCGCTGTCGATATCGCCGATAACCGGATCGACCAGCACCAGCAGGTCAGGATGCTGCGCTTTGACCGCCTTCAACCACTGCGCCAGCAGGACAATCTGGCTGGCACTGCCCATATAGCCGGTGGTGACCGCCCTAAGCTCGCGCAGGATCTCTCGCTCTTCCAGCGCCTTCAGGTAGCCGCTGAACCACTCGTCGGGGATCACGCCGCCGTAGAAGGTGTCATAGTGTGGCGTGTTGCTGAACAGTACCGTCGGCACGGCGGTAACGTTCAGCCTGTGGGTACGAATATTCGGTACCGCAATGCTGTTCCCCACGCTGCCGTACACCACCTGAGACTGCACCGCGACAATATCGGTTTGCTGCGCCCGGGTATTATCCCGGAATAGAATCATCTCCATGACGCTTAAATCCCCGCCCCCTGCGAATAACTCTCTTCACCAAAGACGCCAGTAGACAGATAGCGATCGCCGCGATCGCAAATAATCGCCACCACTACTGCACCCGGGTTTGCCTGCGCCACCCGAATCGCACCCGCTACCGCGCCGCCCGAGCTGACGCCGCAGAAGATACCTTCGCGCACGGCCAGCTCACGCATGGTATTTTCCGCCTCGCGCTGGTGAAGATCCAGCACCTGGTCCACAAGCTGTGCATTAAAAATGCCGGGCATATACTCCGCTGGCCAGCGGCGAATGCCCGGAATGCTGCTCCCCTCTTCCGGCTGCAGGCCAACGACGGTGACGGCTTTATCCTGCTCGCGCAGAAAACGGGATACGCCGGTAATGGTTCCCGTGGTGCCCATGCTGGAGACAAAATGGGTGATGCGCCCGTCGGTTTGCTGCCAGATTTCCGGGCCGGTGGTGGTGTAGTGCGCGTACGGGTTGTCCGGGTTATTAAACTGATCGAGCAGTTTACCTTCACCGCGCTCGGCCATTTCTAACGCCAGGTCGCGCGCGCCTTCCATCCCCTGCTCTTTGGTCACCAGAATCAGCTCGGCTCCGTAGGCACGCATCGCGGCGCGGCGCTCCTGGCTCATGTTATCCGGCATCAGCAGCTTCATGCGGTAGCCTTTCAGCGCCGCAATCATGGCCAGGGCGATACCGGTGTTGCCGCTGGTGGCTTCAATCAGCACGTCGCCCGGCTTGATTTCACCACGCTTTTCGGCCTGGACGATCATCGACAGCGCGGCACGGTCTTTCACCGACCCCGCCGGGTTATTACCTTCGAGTTTGACCCAGATTTCGCTGCCGTTGTCTGGCCCCATGCGCTGAAGCTTGACCAGAGGCGTGTTGCCGATGGTATGTTCGAGTGTATTCACGATTTTTACTCAATAAAAAAGCCGGGTTGCGCGCAGCGATCCCGGCCTACAAGACACAGTTTTAGCTGTATGCCCGGTCAGCGCAGCGCCACCGGGCGATAAACATCCTAATAACCTATCAGGCTGACTCCGCCAGAGCAATATCCTCGCGCGTCTCGATGCGTTCCTTGCCGTGATAAATACGGGCATGCTGCAGACCGACAAACAGGCGTTCTCCCCGATGCGGCGGGACGTCGTCGCGCATGACCACGGTCAGCGGCTCGGTATACCAGCCCAGCGGCTGTACCACCAGTTGGGTGTAGTGACCTTTAGGGCTCGCTTCCAGCACCTGTACCGGCAGCGGTGAGTCCAGGCTGGTTCGACGACTGACGTCCACTTCCCACGGACGCAGGAACAGATCGACCGGGCCCTGGTGCGCGGAGGTATAGCCCATCGGCCAGCGGTGCGCGCCGACGTGGAACTGCCCACCGCGAATGGTGCCCTGCAGGCGGTTCACCTCGCCCATAAACTCCAGCACGAAGCGGGTCGCCGGTTCACGCCAGAGCTGCTCCGGCTCGTCAACCTGCTCAATGTTGCCCTGGCTCATCACCACCACGCGATCCGCAACTTCCATCGCCTCTTCCTGGTCGTGGGTCACGAAGACGCTGGTGAATTTCAGCTCTTCATGCAGCTGACGCAGCCAGCGGCGCAGCTCTTTACGCACCTGTGCATCCAGCGCGCCGAAGGGTTCGTCCAGCAGCAGAATTTGCGGCTCAACGGCCAGCGCGCGCGCCAGCGCCACGCGCTGTTTCTGCCCGCCGGACAGCTGGGCCGGGAAACGGTCCGCCAGATGCGTCAGCTGCACCATCTCCAGCAGTTTGGTCACTTTCGCCTTAATGGTTGCCGCATCCGGACGCTCACGACGCGGCAGCACGGTCAGGCCAAACGCAATGTTGTCGAACACGGTCATGTGGCGGAACAGCGCGTAATGCTGAAACACAAAGCCCACCTTACGATCGCGGGCGTGCAGGCGGCTCACGTCAGTGCCGTGGAAGCGGATGTGCCCGCTGGTCTGGTGCTCAAGCCCGGCGATAATACGCAGCAGCGTGGTTTTGCCCGAGCCAGACGGCCCCAGCAGCGCCACCATTTGTCCGGAAGGGATATCCAGCGAGATATCATTCAGCACCTGGGTGCGACCAAAAGACTTCTTAATATTGGCAATCTCAATGCTCATGATTTCCCTCCTGATGCTGACGTTTTTCCTGATTTTCTAAACGCCACTGCACCACACTCTTCAAAAACAGGGTCAAAATCGCCATCAGCGTCAGCAACGCTGCGGCAGTAAAGGCGCCGATGGTGTTGTAGTCCTGCTGCAGGAGTTCAATCTGCAGCGGCAGCGACAGGGTTTCACCCCGAATGGAGCCAGAGACGACGGAAACGGCACCGAATTCACCAATCGCGCGGGCATTGGTCAGCACCACGCCATAAAGCAGCGCCCAGCGGATGTTCGGCAGGGTCACGCGGCGGAACATTTGCCAGCCTGAAGCCCCCAGCAGCACCGCCGCTTCGTCTTCGTTGCTCCCCTGGCTTAACATCACCGGCACCAGCTCGCGCACCACAAACGGACAGGTCACGAAGATGGTGACCAGCACCATACCCGGCCAGGCGAACATGATCTGCAGGTTATGCGCATCCAGCCAGCCGCCCAGCGGTCCGTTGGAGCCGTAAAAGAGCAGATACACCAGGCCCGCCACCACCGGCGACACGGCAAACGGAATATCCAGCAGGGTCAGCAGCAGCTGACGTCCCGGGAAATTAAAGCGCGTCACCAGCCACGCCAGCAGGGTACCGAACACCAGGTTCACCGGAACGGTGATCAGGGCAATCAGCACGGTCAGCCAGATGGCGTGCAGCATATCCTGGTTCGCCAGGTTTTCCAGCGCGGGCATCAGGCCCTTGCTGAACGCCTGAACGAAGATATAAATCGTCGGCACGACGAGAATGAGGGCGGAAACCAGCACGCCCGCCCCAATCAGAAACCATTTACCCCAGTTGATGCGGGGCGCATCGTATCGCTTCAATTGCGTAACTTCCGCCATCAGTGACCTACCACACGTCGACCAAAGCGACTTTGCAGAGTGTTAATCGAGTACAGCAGCAGCAGCGATGCCGCGAGGATCACCGAAGCGATCGCGCTCGCCGCCGGATAATCAAACTCCTGCAGGCGAATGAAAATCATCAGCGAGGTCACTTCCGTTTTCCAGGCGATGTTCCCGGCGATAAAAATCACCGCACCGAACTCGCCGAGGCTGCGGGTAAACGACAGCGCGATGCCCGCCATCAGCGCCGGAGACAGCTCCGGCAGCACCACTTTGCGGAAACTCTGCCAGCGCGTGGCGCCCAGCGTTTCCGCCGCTTCTTCGTATTCCGGACCTAACTCTTCCAGCACCGGCTGCACGGTACGCACCACAAACGGGATGCTGGTAAAGGCCATCGCCACCGCGATACCAAGCCAGGTATAGGTCACCTTGATGTCAAATTTCGCCAGCCACTCGCCGTACAGCCCGTTCACGGAGAAGAGCGACGCGAGGGTTAAGCCCGCGACCGCCGTCGGCAGCGCAAACGGCAGATCCATCAGGGCGTCAAGCAGCGTGCGGCCCGGGAAGCGATAGCGGGTCAAAATCCACGCCATCAGCAGGCCGAACACGCCGTTAAAAATGGAGGCGACAAACGCCGACAGCAGCGTCACCTTATAGGCCGCCACCACCTGCGGGTTGGTGATCACGTCCCAGTACTGCGCCCAGCTCATCTGCGCAAGCTGCATCACCAGCGCGCTGAGCGGCAACAGCAGAATCAGGCAGACGAACAGCAGGCTGGTTCCGAGGCTTAGGGTAAAGCCCGGCAGCACGCGTTTGGTCGAGACTGCAAACATTACTTATGCCCCGCCGCCAGCAGTTTGTCTAACTCACCGCCGCTGGCAAAATGCGTTTTCATCACGTCTGGCCAGGAGCCGAAATGGTCTTCCACGCGGAACAGCGCGGTCTGCGGGAACTTATCTTTCAGCTTGTTCATCACGTCCGGATTGTTTACGCGGTAGTAGTAATCGGTAATGATGGTCTGCGCCTGAGGGCTGTACAGGTAGTTGAGATAGGCTTTTGCCGCTTTCTCGGTACCGTTCGCCTGCACGTTTTTATCCACCCATGCGACCGGGAACTCGGCCAGAATGTTGGTTTTCGGGATAACCACCTCAAAGCCCTGCGCTTCATACTGCTTGCGGATGTTGTTCACTTCCGATTCAAAGCTGATCAGCACATCGCCCAGGCCGCGCTCTGCGAAGGTCGTGGTCGCCCCGCGGCCGCCGGTATCAAACACTTCGACGTTTTTCAGGAACTGGGTCATGAACTGCTCGGTTTTGGCTTTATCGTTGCCGTCAGCCTTGTCCGCCGCGCCCCACGCCGCTAAATAGGTGTAACGCGCGTTACCGGAGGTTTTTGGGTTCGGGAAAATCAGCTTCACGTCGGAACGCACCAGGTCGCTCCAGTCGTGGATATTCTTCGGATTGCCCTTGCGCACCAGGAAGCCCATGGTGGAGTAGAACGGCGAGCTGTTGTTCGGCAGACGGCTCTGCCAGTCCGCCGGGATGAGCTTGCCTTTGTCATGCAGGATCTGCACGTCAGTCACCTGGTTGTAGGTCACCACATCCGCTTTCAGCCCCTGAAGGATGGCCAGCGCCTGCTTGGACGAACCGGCGTGAGACTGCTTGATGGTCAGCTTGTCGCCGTTATTGTCTTTCGCCCACTGCTGTTCGAACGGGGGGTTAAGGGCGGCAAACAGCTCGCGGGAGACGTCATACGAACTGTTCAACAGTTCAGTCGCCTGCGCCTGTGCCACCAGCAGTAAACCTGCCAGCGCCAGAGTTCCTTTTTTCAGTACAGTAACGGCCATTGCGCACCCTTATAAATGTGATGACTATCTTATAGTCATAATATTTATAACGGTGATGAAAGGAGTAACGGTTTTATATACCGTTTGGTGATTTAGAAGCAGAAAAGGGAATAAGGAGCGGGGAAAATTGCCGGGTGGCGCTAACGCTTACCCGGCCTACGTATGGAAAGCGGTTTTACAGCGCCAGCAGACGCTCGACGGACGGCGCGAAGTAGTAGCCGCCGGTCACCGGTTTGGTGAAGCGCAGCATGGCGTCGCGCTTGCCGTCGGTATCGCCGAACATGCTCAGCAGCTGCTGTTCAATGTTATGCAGGCGCGCGCAGTAGGCGCAGAAGTAGAGGCCGTGCGTACCGCTTGCGGTACCGTACGGCAGACTCTGGCGGACAATCTTCAGCCCTTTGCCGTCTTCTTTGAGGTCAACGCGGCTCAGGTGCGAGGTGACCGGACGGTCATCGCCGTCGATCTCTTCGTTAGCTTCTTTGGTGCGGCCAATCATCATCTCCTGGTCATGCACGCTCATGCGGTTAAGCTGCTTGAGGTTATGCTCCCAGCGCTGCACGAACACGTAGCTTCCGCCCGCGTCCACGCCGTCTTTGATTACCGCGACTTCACGACGCGTCTCTTCACCCACCGGGTTTTCGGTTCCGTCGACAAAGCCGCTCAGATCGCGCTCTTCGACCCAGCGGAAACCGTGAACCTCTTCCTGCACCTCGATGCTGTCGCCAAAGGCCGCCACCGCCGCCTGCGCAACCGAGAAGTTCACGTCGTGACGCAGAGAAAGGATATGGATCAGCACGTCGTACTGGGTCGCAGGTGCAAGGCCTTTGCCGTAAGGAATGAAGTCCTTCAGCTCTTCTGCCCCTTCACCGCCGCTCAGCTGACGCCAGACGTTATTACCAAATGCAACAACGGCGCCGAGGTGGGCTTCCGGGAATTTGGCCTGGAAGGTCGCCAGTTTATCAATAAATGCTTTACTGGCCGCACGCAGGGCATCCACGTCCCCTTTGACATTGGCTTCAATCCAAATCGCCGCGCGGCAATGTTCTGGCAAAATGCCACTCTGAACCTGAGACATCGCTCCTCCTGAAATAAAGATGCCACGTCAGCGTGGCATTGATGGCGGCTATTATACCCGGATTTCAGCGAGGCGGTTTGTTCAGACGCAAATTACTGCTTCCAGAGTATTTTGCTCACCTTCCAGCTCTTCAGGGTGTCGTCAGACGGCATCAACCCTTCCGGGCCGCTCCAGGTGCCGGTAAAAACATAGCTGATGTGCTGGCTGCCTTCCGCCTTACACTCCACCGCCACCTCATCGTCGGATGGCACGCTGGTGCAGTTGCCAAAGGCCTGCTTATAAAGCTCGCTAAACGGCGTTCCGACCTTCACGCCGCTGGCGGTCGGAATATCTTCATCCATCACCGCGATCCGGTTTACCGTGCCTTTGTCACCGTTGATCACCAGCGCCAGCTTGTCGCCCTTCAGCGCCTCGTAATAGCGAACAATATTGCCATTCTCTGTTTTCATGCCGCTGCGCAGGCGGTAGTCACTGCTGAGCGCATCCTGAATAGCATTCTGATCCAGCGCCGTCGCGGCGGTAATTTTACCCACGCCCTGCTCGGTCACTTCCGTTGATGAGCCAAACCAGTTCCACGGATACGCAGCGGACCAGTTAATGGAGGAGAGCGTCGAACAGCCGGTCAATGCCAGCGGAAGAGCGCATAAGAGTAAACGCAGCGATTTCATTGAAACGTCCTTACGTGTTAAATCAACGCTTGTTGGAGTGCGACATCGGCAAAAAGTGCCGGATTAATCATCCTGAGGCACAAAACAGGCGCGAAGGCGCGGGTTGGTCACTAGCCACATTAGCGCCACGATATCGGCAACCACCAGCGCAACGCCGATGCCCGTCAGCGGTTCACCGTACCACCAGAGTACCGGCTGCCAGAAGAGCAGCGCAATCTGGGCAAGGATCAGCAGCCCGCGAAGCGCGCGCCACAAGCGCGGGATTACGTGCCGCCGACCGCTGCACAAGAAAGCCACCACCGCCGGTACGCCCGGCAGCAAGCCGAGCCAGAAGGCATCGTGATCGGGATAGAAGAGCGTCAGCAACGTGTCGCCCTGCCCGCGCGACGCGGCGGCCATCACAAACAGCACCCAGGTGCGGGCCTGAAGCAGCAGAACGCACCAGAATAAAAAGGGCAGCCTGACGCGACCCTGCGCGTCATAATCTGCCGGATGGATCTCAGTACTCTTCATCTTCGATGAGACGCTTTCCTAAATTCAGCACGTCAGCGTGTACGTAGCCCAGGCGTTCATACATGCCCAGCACCACGTCGTTATCTTCCCGCACCATGATCTGGATTTTCGGACAGCCGCGGGCAATCAGCTTCTTCTCGAGCCGGTTGAGCAGCGCATTGGCAATACCGCGACCACGGTATTCCGGATGGACGCCCAGATAATAGGCCGAGCCGCGATGGCCGTCATAACCGCCCATCACCGTCCCCACAACCTCGCCATTGACTTCCGCAACCAGAAACAGACTGACGTCGTGATTCACCTTACGTTCGATATCCATTTCCGGATCGTTCCACGGACGCAGCAGATCGCAGCGCTCCCAAAGGGTGATCACCTCTTCGAAATCTTCCTGGCGAAAAACGCGTATCTCCATGGTATTAACCGCCTTTTCGGGTTTAAAAACAGTGATTATGGCGCGAACCACGCCTTTAGCCAATAACCGGGGAAAATCTCGCCAAAATTTGGCATAATGTCACTTTGTCACGTATTGAAATGAAAAGTAAAACAATTCTCAATAAGGACTGTCGTAACGCTAAACGCGATACGATATAACACCAGGACCCCTTTTTTTAGTATTCAGGCCGCATGAGCACATTCAAACCATTAAAAGCACTCACATCGCGTCGTCAGGTTCTCAAAGCGGGGCTGGCGGCCTTAACGTTAACGGGCATCGCAAAGCAGGCTCAGGCAAAAGACGAGAGCACGCTTAAAACCAGTAACGGACACAGCAAACCGAAAACCAAAAAGCCGGGCGCAAAGCGCCTGGTGATGCTCGACCCGGGCCACGGCGGTATTGATACCGGCGCCATCGGCAAAAACGGGTCGAAAGAAAAACACGTCGTGCTGGCGATTGCAAAAAATGTGCGGGCGATTTTACGCAGCAACGGCATTGACGCGCGTCTGACGCGCTCTGGCGACACCTTTATTCCGCTGTACGATCGCGTAGAGATCGCCCACCAGCACGGGGCGGATCTGTTTATGTCGATTCACGCGGACGGCTTTACCAACCCGTCTGCCGCCGGTGCCTCGGTGTTTGCGCTGTCCAACCGCGGCGCCAGTAGCGCCATGGCAAAATACCTCTCCGACCGCGAAAACCGGGCGGATGAAGTCGCCGGGAAAAAAGCCACCGACAAAGACCACCTGCTACAGCAGGTGCTGTTCGACCTCGTGCAGACGGATACGATCAAAAACAGCCTGACGCTCGGCTCGCACATCCTGAAGAAGATTAAGCCAGTGCATCGCCTGCACAGCAGGAGCACCGAACAGGCGGCGTTTGTGGTGTTGAAATCACCGTCTATCCCGTCCGTCCTGGTGGAAACGTCGTTCATTACCAACCCGGAAGAGGAGCGACTCCTCGGCACCACGGCGTTTCGTCAGAAGATCGCCAACGCCATCGCCTCCGGCATTATCAGTTACTTCAACTGGTTTGATAACCAAAAAGCGCACTCCAGGAAACGTTGATGAAACCCAATGCTCAACTGGTCAAAACCTTCCTGCTGCAGCTGCAGGACGAAATTTGCCAGAAACTGGCCGCCGCTGACGGCGGAGAATTTCAGGAAGACAACTGGCAGCGCGAAGCCGGCGGCGGCGGGCGTAGCCGCGTGCTGCGTAACGGCGGCATCTTCGAACAAGCGGGCGTGAATTTTTCCCACGTTCATGGCGACGCGATGCCCGCGTCTGCAACGGCACATCGTCCCGAGCTTGCGGGCCGCAGCTTCGAAGCGATGGGCGTTTCGCTGGTGGTGCATCCGCACAATCCGTTTGTGCCGACCAGCCATGCCAACGTGCGCTTTTTCATTGCGGAAAAAGCGGGGGCCGATCCGGTCTGGTGGTTTGGCGGCGGTTTCGACATGACGCCCTACTACGGCTTCGAAGAGGATGCCGTGCACTGGCACAGCACCGCGCGGGATCTTTGCCTGCCGTTTGGCGAAGACATTTACCCGAAATTTAAAAAGTGGTGCGATGACTACTTTTACCTGAAGCACCGCGACGAGCAGCGCGGCATCGGCGGGCTGTTCTTTGACGATCTCAACACGCCTGATTTTGATACCGCATTTAGCTTTATGCGCGCGGTGGGCGAAGGCTATACCGACGCGTACCTGCCCATCGTCGAACGCCGTAAAGACACCAACTATGGCGTGCGCGAGCGCGAGTTCCAGCTCTACCGTCGCGGGCGCTACGTGGAGTTCAACCTGGTATGGGATCGCGGGACGCTGTTTGGCCTGCAGACCGGCGGGCGCACGGAGTCGATTCTGATGTCGATGCCGCCGCTGGTGCGCTGGGAGTACTGCTACGAGCCAAAAGAAGGCAGCCCGGAGGCTGCCTTGAGTGAGTTCCTTAAAGTACGCGACTGGGTTTAACTGCCTGATGGCGCTGCGCTTATCCGGCCTGCTCAACCCGTAGGTCGGGTAAGCGAACGCGCCACCCGACTCACAAGGCTTACAGCGGCTGCGTCTGCGCCTCAACCACCGCCAGCGCCACCATATTCACGATACGGCGCACGGAGGCAATCGGCGTTAACACATGCACCGGTTTCGCCACCCCCATCAGCACCGGTCCTACGGTCACCCCTTCAGAGCTGGAGACGCGCAGCAGGTTATAGCTGATACGCGCCGCCTCCACGTTCGGCATAATCAGGATGTTTGCCGATCCCTTCAGCGGGCTGTCAGGCATACGTTCGTTACGGATGCTCTCCACCAGCGCCGCATCGCCGTGCATTTCCCCGTCAATCATCAGCTCCGGCGCGCGCTCGCGCACCAGCGCCAGCGTCTCACGCATTTTGCAGGCCGCCGCTGATTTGGACGAACCGAAGTTAGAGTGCGACAGCAGCGCCACCTTCGGCTCGATACCGAAGCGGCGCACGGTCTCGGCGGCCATCACGGTGATCTCCGCCAGCTCGTCCGGGCTCGGATCGTCGTTAACATAAGTGTCAGCGATAAAGGTGTTCCCGCTCGGCAGCAGCAGGGCATTCATCGCCCCGGCGGTATGGACGCCGTCGCGATAGCCGAAGATCTCCTGCACCACGCTAAAGTGCTCGTGGTAGTCGCCGATGGTGCCGCAGATCAGCGCATCCGCCTCGCCGCGATGGACCATGATCGCGCCGATCACCGTCGTGTTGCTGATGACGGCTTTCTGCGCCTGTTCCTGAGTGATCCCCCGACGTTTCATGATCGCGTAGTATTCGCTCCAGTACTCTTTGAAGCGCGGATCGGATTCGTTGTTGACGATCTCGAAGTCGACGCCCGGCTTAATCTGCAGGCCCAGCTTCTGGATACGCATTTCAATCACGCTCGGACGACCAATCAGGATCGGTTTCGCCAGGCCTAAGGTGATCAGCTCCTGGGTGGCGTGCAGCACGCGCGCCTCTTCCCCTTCCGCCAGCACCACGCGCTTCGCGTCGGCGCGCGCCTGAGAGAAGATCGGCTTCATGAACAGGTTGGTTTTATAGACAAACTCGGTGAGCTTATCGACGTAAGCGTCGAAGTCTTCAATCGGACGCGTCGCCACGCCGGAATCCATCGCCGCTTTTGCCACCGCAGGGGCAATTTTGACAATCAGACGCGGGTCGAACGGTTTTGGAATGATGTAGTCCGGGCCAAAGCTCAGATCCTGATCGCCATAGGCTGAGGCAACCACTTCACTCTGCTCGGCGTGGGCCAGCTCCGCAATGGCGTGCACCGCGGCCAGCTTCATCTCTTCGTTGATCGCCGTCGCGCCGACGTCCAGCGCGCCGCGGAAGATGAACGGGAAGCAGAGCACGTTGTTCACCTGGTTCGGGTAGTCGGAACGCCCGGTGCAGATAATGGCGTCTTCACGCACCGCTTTCGCCAGCGGCGGCAGAATTTCCGGCTCAGGGTTCGCCAGGGCCAGGATCATTGGCGCGCGCGCCATCTTCTTCACCATCTCCTGGGTCAGCACTTTCGGACCCGAGCAGCCGAGGAAGATATCCGCGCCGTCAATCACGTCCTCAAGCGTGCGCTTGCCGTCGTCTTCTACCGCATACGCGGCTTTGGTTTCCGCCATGTTCGGCTCGCGATCTTTGTAAATCACGCCCTTGGAGTCGCAGACCACAATGTTGTGTTTCTGCATCCCCAGCGCCACCAGCAGGTTCATACAGGCGATGGCCGCGGCGCCAGCGCCGGAGACCACCATGCGCACATCGGAGAGATTTTTCTCTACCACGCGCAGGCCGTTGAGAATGGCGGCGGTGCTGATAATGGCCGTTCCGTGCTGGTCGTCATGGAACACGGGAATGTTCATACGCTCGCGCAGCTTCTGCTCGATATAGAAACATTCCGGCGCTTTGATGTCTTCCAGGTTGATCCCACCGAAGGTCGGCTCCAGCGCGGCCACCACGTTGATGAATTTGTCAGGATCGAGCTCGTCCACCTCGATATCAAACACGTCGATACCGGCGAATTTCTTGAACAGCACCCCCTTGCCTTCCATCACCGGCTTACCGGCCAGCGCGCCGATGTTACCGAGCCCCAGTACCGCCGTGCCGTTAGAGATCACGGCAACAAGGTTGCCGCGCGCGGTGTATTTATAGGCCGCCAGCGGATCTTTTTCGATCTCCAGACACGGGGCCGCCACGCCCGGCGAGTAGGCCAGCGCCAGATCGCGCTGTGTCGCCAGCGGCTTGGTTGGGGAGACCTGAATTTTGCCCGGGACAGGGAACTCGTGAAAATCGAGGGCACTCTGTTTCAACTGCTCATCCATCTTATTTTTCCTTTCACGTATCGGTCAAAAGGGTGACGAAAACGATCCGGTTGCACACCCTGGTGTGCCGCCTAGTATCGCCTCAGGCCGCCTCCTAAACTTTGAAGGCTGCCAAACTCTCACCATCACACATTAAAAATTGTTATCAATTTATAACAGCCATGTTACCCGTCTCAAAAGCAATGCCTCCCCCGTCTGCTATGCTTTTTTGTTAAGTCCATCATGATTTTCTCAGAAGTGTGAACTAACGCACTCAGCTAACGCTTTTATTTCCAAGGAGTAATCATTTATGAACCAGCTAGACGGCATCAAACAATTCACCACGGTGGTGGCAGACAGCGGCGATATCGAGTCGATTCGCCACTATCAGCCGGAGGATGCGACCACCAACCCTTCGCTACTGCTCAAGGCAGCCGGGCTTACCCATTTTAGTCATCTGATTGATGACGCCATTGCCTACGGAAAACAGCGCGGGAAGACGCAGGAACAGCAGGTCGCCGAAGCCAGCGACAAGCTGGCAGTTAATTTTGGTGCGGAAATTCTTAAAAGCATTCCGGGGCGCGTCTCGACCGAAGTTGACGCCCGCCTTTCGTTCGATAAAGAAAAGAGCATCAACAAGGCTCGCCGCCTGGTGGAACTCTACCAGGAGCAGGGGATCGATAAATCACGCATTCTGATCAAGCTGGCGTCGACGTGGGAAGGCATCCGCGCGGCAGAGGTGCTGGAAAAAGAGGGAATTCACTGCAACCTGACGCTGCTGTTCTCCTTTGCCCAGGCTCGCGCCTGTGCCGAAGCGGGCGTGTTCCTGGTGTCACCGTTTGTTGGCCGCATCTACGACTGGTACCAGGCGAAACAGCCGATGGATCCGTACGTGGTGGATGAGGACCCGGGCGTGAAATCGGTGCGCAATATCTACGACTACTACAAGCAGCATCGCTACGAAACCATCGTGATGGGGGCCAGCTTCCGCCGTACCGAGCAGATCCTCGCCCTGGCGGGCTGCGACCGCCTGACCATCTCCCCTAACCTGCTCCAGGAGCTACAGGATAAAGAAGAGACGGTCATCCGCAAGCTGATCCCCACCTCTACCGTTCTGCCAAAACCGAAAGCCATGACCGAAGCCGAATTCCGCTGGGAGCACAATCAGGACGCCATGGCCGTGGAAAAACTGGCGGAAGGTATCCGCCTGTTCGCTGTCGACCAGCGCAAACTTGAAGATCTTCTCGCTGCCAAACTTTAACCTTGCCACGGAGTGAACTATGTCCCGTAAAGAGCTCGCCAATGCCATCCGCGCCCTCAGCATGGATGCCGTGCAGAAAGCCAATTCTGGCCATCCCGGCGCACCGATGGGCATGGCCGATATTGCCGAAGTGCTGTGGAACGACTTCCTGAAGCACAACCCTAACGATCCCACCTGGTACGACCGTGACCGCTTTATTCTCTCCAACGGCCACGCCTCGATGCTGCTCTACAGCCTGCTGCACCTGTCCGGTTACGATCTGCCGCTTGAGGAGCTGAAAAACTTCCGCCAGCTGCACTCCAAAACCCCGGGGCACCCGGAGATCGGCTATACGCCGGGCGTGGAAACCACCACCGGGCCGCTAGGTCAGGGGCTGGCAAATGCGGTCGGGCTGGCGATTGCCGAGCGTACGCTGGCGGCACAGTTCAACCAGCCGGACCACGAGATTGTCGATCACTACACCTACGTGTTTATGGGTGACGGCTGCCTGATGGAGGGGATTTCCCATGAGGTCTGCTCCCTGGCGGGCACCCTGGGGCTCGGCAAGCTGATTGGCTTCTACGATCACAACGGCATCTCCATCGACGGGGAAACCGAGGGTTGGTTCACCGACGACACGGCAAAACGCTTCGAGGCCTACCACTGGCACGTGGTGCACGAGATCGACGGCCACGATCCTGAGGCGGTGAAAAAAGCGATTCAGGAAGCGCAGAGCGTGAAGGACAAACCGTCCCTGATTATCTGCCGTACGGTTATCGGCTTCGGCTCGCCGAACAAGGCGGGCAAAGAAGAGGCGCACGGCGCGGCGCTGGGTGACGAAGAAGTGGCGCTGACCCGGCAGAAGTTGGGCTGGAAATACCCGCCGTTTGAGATCCCGAAAGAGATCTACCGGGCGTGGGATGCCCGTGAAGACGGTGAGAAAGCCCAGCAGGCCTGGAACGAGAAGTTTGCCGCCTACAAAAAAGCGTACCCGGAGCTGGCCGCCGAGTTTTCCCGGCGCATGAGCGGCGGTCTGCCGGAGGACTGGGACGATAAAACCCAGGCGCTGATTGAAAACCTGCAGTCCAACCCGGCAAAAATCGCCACCCGTAAGGCGTCGCAAAACACCCTGAATGCGATTGGCCCTCTCCTTCCTGAGCTGCTGGGCGGCTCAGCGGACCTGGCACCGAGTAACCTGACCATCTGGTCGGGCTCGAAATCGCTGAAAGAGGACATTGCCGGGAACTATATCCACTACGGCGTGCGCGAGTTCGGGATGACCGCGATCGCCAACGGCATCGCCCACCACGGCGGCTTCGTACCCTACACCGCCACCTTCCTGATGTTCGTCGAGTACGCCCGTAACGCGGCGCGCATGGCAGCGCTGATGAAGGCGCGGCAGATTATGGTCTATACCCACGACTCCATCGGTCTGGGAGAAGACGGCCCCACCCACCAGGCGGTGGAACAGCTGGCGAGCCTGCGTTTAACGCCCAACTTCAGCACCTGGCGCCCGTGCGATCAGGTCGAAGCGGCAGTGGGCTGGAAGCTGGCGGTAGAACGCCACAATGGCCCGACGGCGCTGATCCTGTCACGCCAGAACCTGACGCAGATTGAGCGCACGCCGGAGCAGGTGAAAAACATTGCCCGCGGGGGCTATATCCTGAAAGACAGCGGCGGCAAGCCGGACGTGATCCTGATTGCGACCGGTTCCGAGGTGGAAATCACGGTGAAAGCGGCGGAAAAACTGACCGCCGAAGGCCACGCGGTGCGCGTGGTGTCCCTGCCCTCAACGGATATCTTTGACGCCCAGGACGAGGCGTACCGGGAATCGGTGCTGCCCTCTAACGTCGCGGCGCGCGTGGCGGTGGAAGCCGGTATTGCCGACTACTGGTACAAGTATGTCGGGCTCAAAGGGGCGATTGTTGGGATGCGGGGCTACGGTGAGTCCGCCCCTGCCGACAAGCTGTTCCCGTACTTTGGCTTTACCGTTGAGAACGTGGTAGAGAAGGCGCTGAGCGTGATTTAGTGCGGTCTGCGTTGCCGGGTGGCGGCTACGCCTTACCCGGCCTACAAAACCACCAAACCGTAGGCCGGGTAAGCGACAGCGCCACCCGGCAAAAAGCTACCGCGTGATCCACAGCGTGGGCCAGGCGTCAGGCCCGTTCCAGTTATCACAGCTGGGTTCCTCGGCATAGCGCACCAGGCGGAAACGCTGGCCGTCAAACCGCCAGCGCGTCTGGATCCCACAATCCCCCATACCGCGCCCCAGCGAGAGCGTGGTCAGCTCGCGCGTCTTTTCATCAAAGCTGGCGTTCATCAACTCGATTTCGCTGCTGTCGCCTGACGGCGTAAACGGCAGACGCAGCCTCACGCTGCGGGCAGAGAACGGTTTTTTACGTGACACCAGCCACGCCAGATCGACCGTGTTATAGGCCCCCGCCTCGCAGCTGACGATCAGCAGCGCTTTGTCATCGGTTAACGCGGTGACGCGCACTTCGCGACGGTTAGGATCCAGCGAACACTGGCTGCTGTTCATCCTGCCGGTACCATAATCCAGCAGATCGTTCAGTTCAGCGTGGGAAAGCGGTGTTGGGGTAGGATTAACGATCGCCACCTTTTTCAGGGCAGGTGCGGGCGGCACGCTTAACGGCGGATCGTCACCTTTCTTGATCCACGCGGTTTCGCTGCCAACGCGCTTTTGCTGGGCATCAATGAACAGCAGCGCGGCTTTCAGACCGGCCAGTGAAATCACCTGCTTACCGCCTCGCAGAGTCAGGGCTTTTCCTTCCTGGATGTTTTTCAGAAAGGCGGTGATGGTGGCCGCATCGTCCGTTTTCAGATGCCAGGGGGTGAGCTGCCAGCGCTGTTTGTCGAGCTTCAGGGGAACATTATCCAGCAGCAGCCGCGGGGCAATATCCGGCTCTTTCACGGAAGGCGTATCAAGACCGCCGAGATCGATACGCAGCGTGGCATCCGTTTTCGCCCCGGCGCTCCGGGTGAGCGTCATGACCAGACCGCGGTGTTCGCCCGTGTTGCGGGCAAGGCAAAAGTTCTGGTTATTGCAGGTCACCTGCCAGTCAGAGAAGGCTTGCTGCGCGGGTGCAGCCCGCACCTGCGGCGCGAGGAGCACACAAAACAGGGAAAATAAAAAGACGCTGTAGCGCATGAATGACACAATCCCGGAACGAAAACGCATAACAGGGCAGTATCTTCGTGTTCCCGCCGGGGTTGCTCAATCGGATTTATCAGATATACCTGAAAAACAGGCTATATCCGTTCGAAAGGGGTGTTCATCAGCCCGGTTGTCTGTAAATACTGCAGCAATATCACCGCTTTACCATCCCTGATTTCGCCTGAACGCACCATCTCCAGCGCTCGGGCAAAAGGAAGCTCCAGCACGTCGATATCTTCATCCTCTACGCCACCGCCCCGGTGCGTGCGCTGTGCGTCGCTGTATTCAGCAATGAAGAAATGGACAATTTCCGTCACGCCGCCCGGGGACATGTACAGCTCGAAGACCTTTTTGACCTCGCCCACTTCAAAGCCGGTCTCTTCGACGGCCTCTTTGCGGATGCAGACTTCCGGCTCATCGTCATCGAGCAGGCCCGCGCAGGTTTCAATCAGACGTCCGTCAGGATTGCCATTGACCCATGTTGCCACCCTGAACTGACGGATCAGCACCACGCTCTGCTTTTCACGGTTATAGAGCAGGATGGTTGCTCCGTTACCACGGTCATAGACCTCGCGCTTGTGGCGGATCACTTCACCGTTGTTACGTGTAAGATCATAGGTGATGTTACGCAGGACAAAGTAGTTTTCAGAGAGAATTTTGTCTTTGATAACGTCAATTTTCAGGGTCATACGGGCTCCACGGCACAATGAGTCGTCCTATACTACGCCGTGAATCCCGCTTTGTCGTCCGCCGGATTAATGATGTTGTGATACATCCACTCCCAGCCAGTCGAGTATCCCCTGCGCGGCATGACGCCCTTCCGCCATCGCGGTGACGACCAGATCCGCGCCGCGTACCGCATCGCCCCCGGCGAAGATCTGCGGGTTGGTCGTCTGGTAACGATAGCGGCTCTCGACCGAGGCCACGATCCGCCCCCAGTCATCCGTTTCGACACCCTGCGCCTGCAGCCACGGCATCGCGTGCGGATTAAAGCCAAACGCCATGATGACTGCATCCGCGGTCATCACAAACTCGCTGCCCGCCACCGGAACGGGCCGACGACGCCCCTGCGCATCCGGCTCACCGAGCGCGGTACGCAGCATCCGGATACCGTTGACCTTACCGTTCGGATCCAGCGTCAGCTCAACCGGCTGGACGTTAAACTCAAATGACGCCCCCTCTTCTCTGGCGTTCTGCACCTCTTTCTTCGAGCCCGGCATGTTGGCCTCATCCCGACGATAGGCGCAGGTGACCGTCGCCGCGCCGTGACGTAACGCCGTGCGGACGCAGTCCATCGCGGTATCGCCTCCACCCAGCACCACTACGTTCAGGCCACGGGTGTCGATGAACGGCTCGCTGGCCGTCGCCTCCAGCCCCATAACATGCCGCGTGTTGCCCACCAGGAAAGGCAGCGCGTCGTAGACCCCTGGCGCATCCTCGTTCGGGATACCCGCTTTCATCGAACGATAGGTACCCACGCCAATAAACAGGGCGTCGTAATCGCTCTTGAGCTGCGACATCGACACGTCCTGGCCCACCTCGCAGTTCAGCTCGAAGCGGATCCCCATCGCGGTAAAGATCTCTCTGCGCCGGGCGAGCAGCGATTTATCGAGCTTAAATGCCGGGATGCCAAAGGTCAGCAAACCGCCGATCTCCGGATGCCGGTCATAGACCGTCACGCTCACGCCGCGGCGCGCCAGCACGTCGGCGCACGCCAGCCCGGCGGGCCCCGCGCCGACAATCGCGACACGTTTACCTGACGGCGTGACGGCGGACATATCCGGCCGCCAGCCCATCGCCAGCGCCCGATCGGAGATGTAGCGCTCGATGTTGCCTATCGTCACGGCCCCCGCCGCGTCACGAAGCGTGCAGGCTCCCTCGCATAGCCGGTCCTGCGGGCAGACGCGACCGGTAATTTCAGGTAAACAGTTGGTCTGATGAGAAAGCTCGGCCGCGCCGGTGATATCCCCCGCGTTGAGGCGCTCAATCCACTGCGGGATGTGGTTGTGCAGCGGGCAGGTCCATTCGCAAATGCTGTGCTCTCCGCACTTCAGGCAGCGCGACACCTCGCGGGCGGCCTGTTCGGCCCGGAACGGCAGGTAAATTTCGTTAAAATGGCCCACGCGCTCTGCGCCAGCCAGCTTGTCGGGCTCGCCGCGGGGCGGGGTCGTTTGCATCTGCTGCAGTTTAGTACGCGGCGCGTCCACGCTGACGGCCTCGGCACCATGCCAGGGCTGCGCCTCCAGGCAGGCCGTGCGCTGTCGGCGCGATTTCGCCAGGTTTTCCAGCGCGGCAGGCGTCGCCAGGGTGAGGACATCCGCCGGGCAATTTTCGATACAGGCCGGGCCGTGTGGACGCGTCAGACAGAGATCGCATTTATTCGCCGAGGCCTTCACGCTGCCATTGTCGAGCGGAGTGACGATAATCTCCATCGTGCCAAACGGGCATGCCACCGCGCAGGCCTTACAGCCGATGCATTTTTGTTGATTCACCTGTACGCTGTCATCGCATTTGCTGATGGCGCCGTTCGGGCAGCTTTGCGCGCAGGGTGCATTTTCGCAATGATGACAGGTCACGGGGTGGCTCTTCTCGCCGGATCTCAGGACCGTGATACGGGGATGAAAATGGCGCTCGCTCAGGGCATGCTGCTCACCGTTGTGCGCCATCACGCAGGCGACTTCGCAGGCGCGACACCCAATGCACTGCTGGCTGTTAGCCATAATAAAACGATTCATAACCACACCTGTTTTTGGTTCAATAACCTTTCTCTTTATAAGAGTATGGTATTTACGCATCACGGTGCGTTCGGGCAATGTTCAAATGCCTGAAGCGCCCAATTATTTCCAGTGAACCTGTGGCAGATCAATTTTATTCAGAGAGCCGTTCTGTGACCGTTAAACGACCCGTTTCCGGAAGCCTTGCCTGGGCTTTCTTTTCGATCATTGCCCTATCCGTACTCAGCAGCACCGTCGCGTTGCTGACGCTGGCCAGCAGCCAGCGCGATGCCGAAGCCATCAACATCGCTGGCTCACTGCGCATGCAGAGCTATCGTCTGGGCTACGAGATGCAGCGAAACAGCCCTTCCCTTGCGGCACATCGCGAGAGCTGGCAACAGACGCTCGGCGCGCCTGCCCTGCAGAAGCTGGATCGCTGGTACGTCCCGGACAATGTGAAAGCACGCTATCAGCAACTGCATGTGGCCTGGCAGGAGATGGATGCGCATATCGCCCGCGGCGACAGCGCGTGGTATCAACGCAATATTGAGGATTTTGTGGGCCGCATTGATGCCTTTGTGCTCGCCCTCCAGCACTACACCGAACATAAAATTCAAACGGTCACCCTGCTCTCGCTGGCTGGCGCACTCGGGATCCTGCTGATGACGCTGTTTACCCTGCGACGCATCCGTCGTCAGGTGGTGCTGCCGCTGAATAACCTGGTGGCGGCCAGCGAACGCATTGAGCGCGGCGAATTTGCCACTCCTGCGCCGGATAGCGCCCTGCCGAACGAGCTGGGCCAGCTTTCGCGCGCCTTTAACCACATGTCAGCCGAGCTCGATACGCTCTACCGTTCGCTCGAGGCCTCGGTTGCGGAAAAGACGCGGCACCTGCACGAAGCCCACCAGCAGCTCGACATGCTGTTCAAGTGCTCGCAGGCGCTCAATACCGGCCAGATAGACAGCCACTGTTTCCGGCATATCCTGCAGATTGTCCATGACTATACGCAGATGAATTATCTGGAACTGCGCACCAGCGACGACTGGCGGCTATGCGAAGGGACGGAGGCTGAGGGTATCCCTCTGCAAAACCTGCCGGTACTGATGCAGGACACGCTCTACGGCGAGCTGCGCTGGCAAAGCGAGGCGGACAGCGTCCCCCTTCCGCTGATGAGAAGCGTGGCGACCATGCTCGGGCGCGGGCTGTACTTTAACCAGGCGCAAAAGCATTACCAGCAGCTGCTGCTGATGGAAGAGCGCGCCACCATTGCCCGCGAGCTGCACGATTCGCTGGCGCAGGTGCTGTCGTATCTGCGCATTCAGCTTGCGCTGCTCAAACGCGCCGTGCCGGAAGAAAATACCCAAGCGCAGGCCATTATCACCGACTTCTCCCGCGAGCTGAACAACGCCTGGCAGCAGCTGCGCGAGCTGCTGACCACCTTCCGCCTGACGCTGAACCACGCGAATTTACCCGCGGCGCTGCAGGAGTCACTCGATGTCCTGCAGAGCCAGACGCAGGCGAAACTGCATCTCGACTGCCGCCTCTCCTCGCTGGCGCTTGACGCGCAAAAGCAGGTGCACCTGTTACAGATCGTGCGTGAGGCGGTGTTGAACGCCATTAAGCACGCGCAGGCGAGCGAAATCACCGTGAGCTGCGTGACCGCAGCGGACGGTACGCACAGCGTCAGCATTCGCGACAACGGCATCGGGATTGGCGAGGCCAGCGAGCCGCCGGGACACTACGGTCTGAACATTATGCGCGAACGCGCGCAGCGGCTTGGAGGAGTGCTGCACTTTTCACAGCCGCAAAACGGCGGCACGCTGGTCAGCGTGACGTTTCCGGCGCCCACGCCGTTAACGGGTAAATAACGGTAAAGAGGGAAGCGCAGGGAAAAGCGCATGATAATTTACACTATCTCCTTTATTTCTCCACGTTTGACCTGGGCCTTACCGCTAAAGTTATGCGGGCAATAAACAATAATGACGTGCAGCAAAACGAGGTCACACTTTCATGGCGAATTTTTTCATCGATCGCCCCATTTTTGCCTGGGTGCTTGCCATCCTGTTGTGTCTGACAGGTGTCCTGGCGATTACGTCACTTCCCGTTGAGCAATACCCCGCCCTGGCACCGCCGAACGTGCGCGTCACCGCAAACTACCCCGGCGCATCGGCACAGACGCTGGAAAATACCGTGACGCAAGTTATCGAGCAGAACATGACGGGTCTGGATAACCTGATGTACATGTCCTCGCAAAGCAGCGCCACGGGACAGGCGACGGTGACCCTGAGCTTTAAGGCGGGCACCGACCCGGACGAAGCGGTGCAGCAGGTCCAAAACCAGCTGCAGTCGGCGATGCGCAAGCTGCCCCAGGCAGTGCAAAACCAGGGCGTGACCGTGCGTAAAACCGGCGATACCAACATATTGACCATCGCGTTTGTCTCGACAGATGGCTCGATGGATAAACAGGACATCGCGGACTACGTCGCCAGTAATATTCAGGATCCCATCAGCCGTATCAACGGCGTCGGGGATATCGACGCCTACGGCTCACAGTACTCCATGCGTATCTGGCTCGATCCCAACAAGCTGAACAGCTACCAGATGACGGCAACCGACGTGACGGATGCTATCAAAGCCCAGAACGCCCAGATTGCCGTAGGGCAACTGGGGGGAACGCCTTCCGTTGATAAGCAAGCCCTGAACGCCACCATTAATTCGCAATCCCTGCTGCAGACGCCGGACCAGTTCCGCAATATCACCCTGCGCGTGAATCAGGACGGGTCGGAAGTGCGTCTGGGCGATGTCGCCACGGTGGAAATGGGGGCGGAGAAATACGACTACCTGAGCCGCTTTAACGGCAATCAGGCCTCCGGTCTGGGGATTAAGCTGGCCTCCGGCGCGAACGAAATGGCGACGGCAAAACTGGTATTAGACCGTCTGGACGAGCTGTCGCAGTATTTCCCGCACGGGCTGGAGTACAAAGTCGCCTATGAAACCACCTCCTTCGTTAAAGCCTCCATTGAGGACGTGGTGAAGACTCTGCTGGAAGCCATCGCGCTGGTGTTCCTGGTCATGTACCTGTTCCTGCAAAACTTCCGCGCGACGCTGATCCCCACCATTGCCGTCCCCGTGGTGCTGCTGGGGACCTTTGCGGTGCTCTACGCCTTCGGGTACAGCATTAATACCCTGACGATGTTTGCGATGGTGCTGGCAATCGGCCTTCTGGTGGATGATGCCATCGTGGTGGTTGAAAACGTCGAGCGCATCATGAGCGAAGAAGGGCTCTCTCCGCGCCAGGCGACGCGCAAGTCTATGGGGCAAATTCAGGGGGCGCTGGTCGGGATTGCGATGGTGCTGTCGGCCGTCTTTATCCCGATGGCCTTCTTTGGCGGCACCACCGGGGCGATTTACCGCCAGTTCTCGATCACCATCGTCTCGGCGATGGTGCTCTCCGTGCTGGTCGCGCTGATCCTCACCCCCGCGCTGTGCGCCACCATTCTGAAACCGCTGCACAAAGGGGAGCATCACGGGCAGAAAGGGTTCTTCGGCTGGTTTAACCGGATGTTCAACCGCAACGCCGCGCGCTATGAATCTGCCGTGGGTCGCGTACTGCACCGCAGCCTGCGCTGGATGATGATTTACGTTGTGCTGCTGGGCGGGATGGTGTGGCTGTTCCTGCACCTGCCCACCTCGTTCCTGCCGATGGAAGACCGGGGGATGTTCACCACCTCGGTGCAGCTTCCGAGCGGCGCAACGCAGCAGCAGACGCTGAAAGTGGTGCAGAAAGTGGAGCAGTACTTCTTCACCAAAGAGAAAGATAACGTTGTCTCGGTCTTCTCCACCGTCGGTTCCGGCCCGGGCGGAAACGGGCAGAACGTTGCCCGCATGTTTGTCCGCCTGAAGGACTGGGACGAACGCGATACCCGGACGGGCACCTCGTTTGCCATCATTGAACGTGCGACAAAAGCCTTTGCGCACATCAAAGAGGCGCGCGTCTTTGCCAGCAGCCCACCGGCGATAAGCGGCCTGGGCAGTTCAGCCGGGTTTGATATGGAGCTGCAGGATCACGCCGGGGCGGGCCACACGGCGCTGATGGCGGCACGCGATAAGCTGCTAGCGCTGGCAGGCAACGATCCCGGCCTGACCCGCGTTCGCCATAACGGCCTCGACGACAGCCCGCAGCTTCAGGTTGATATCGATCAGCGTAAGGCGCAGGCGCTGGGTGTGTCGATCAACGATATCAACGACACCCTGCAAACGGCGTGGGGGTCGAGCTATGTGAATGACTTTATGGATCGCGGCCGCGTGAAAAAAGTGTATGTCCAGTCCGCCGCGCCGTTCCGCATGCTGCCGGATGATATTAACCGCTGGTTTGTCAGAAATAATGCTGGCGGCATGGTGCCGTTCTCTGCCTTTGCGACTTCGCACTGGGAGAGCGGATCGCCACGCCTGGAACGCTATAACGGCTATTCTGCGGTTGAAATCGTCGGGGAAGCCGCGCCGGGCGTCAGCACCGGTACCGCCATGGACACCATGGAAAAACTGGTGCAACAGCTGCCCGCCGGTTTTGGTCTCGAGTGGACGGCCATGTCTTACCAGGAGCGTCTCTCAGGGGCGCAGGCCCCCGCCCTTTACGCGCTCTCTCTGCTGGTGGTCTTCCTCTGCCTTGCCGCCCTGTATGAGAGCTGGTCGGTCCCGTTCTCGGTCATGCTGGTCGTGCCCCTTGGGGTTATCGGTGCGCTGCTCGCAACGTGGATGCGCGGCCTGGAGAACGATGTCTACTTCCAGGTGGGCCTGCTCACCGTCATTGGGCTGTCGGCGAAAAACGCCATTCTGATCGTTGAGTTTGCTAACGAGATGAATGCCAAAGGCCACGAGCTGATGGCCGCCACGCTGCACGCCTGCCGTCAGCGCCTGCGTCCGATCCTGATGACCTCGCTGGCGTTTATTTTTGGTGTACTCCCGATGGCGACCAGCACCGGTGCAGGTTCCAGCAGCCAGCATGCCGTCGGCACGGGGGTGATGGGCGGCATGATTTCGGCCACCATCCTGGCCATTTACTTCGTTCCGCTGTTCTTTGTGCTGGTGCGTCGCCGCTTCCCGCTAAAGGAACGTCCTGAGTAAGTGGTTGAAATAAAAAAAGGCGGCTTTATCGGCCGCCTTTTTACTGTGTGATTAATTCACACTATGGTTATTTTACTTATTTTAGTGCTCTTGCAATTCCTACTGAATGTCATTTACGAAGCATGCCTTCGATAAAATCTTTCCAGTTCCCCAGTTCACGTTCAATCATAACAACCTCTCTTATTATTATGCGCATTCTACAAAAACGTACCATCATTGTGAAGACTATTTAACCAATTGCTGTGATTGTACCCTACGTCCTGCGGGGATTTATGATAAATATGAACGGAGAGCCCTCAATTTTTTGTGACGGTCAGCAATATTTTGAAATAACCCTACAAACGGGTGAGTTTTATTTTATTTGCTGAGTTTATTGGATTTTTAAAGTTAATGGACATCTATGCTTAAATGATGAAAGAATATTCAGCGTACAGTTGTGAGTCGAATTAAGAAGACGTATTAATCCAGACAATTCCTGAATGTGTTATATTCCACTTAAGGATATATCTTCGAATTTACTGAACATTTAATTATCAGAACATCAAAAGGATTCACCATGGTTGTGATGTACGGCATTAAAAATTGCGACACCATCAAAAAAGCCCGCCGCTGGCTGGACGCTAACAGCGTGGAGTACCGCTTCCACGATTACCGTGCCGACGGGCTCGATGCAGAATTTCTGCATAGCGCTATCCGCGAACTGGGTTGGGAAGCCCTGCTGAACACCCGCGGCACCACCTGGCGTAAACTGGACGACTCTCTGCGCGCCAGCATCACCGATGCCGACAGCGCGGCAAAACTGATGCTCGAGATGCCGGCAATTATCAAACGCCCATTGCTCTGCGCGCCAGGGCAGCCTATGCTGCTGGGTTTCAGTGAAACCCTTTATTCCGACTTTTTTCGTTGAGGTGTAGTTTATGTCATGCCCGGTCATTGAGCTGACTCAGCAGCTTATTCGCCGTCCTTCCCTTAGCCCGGACGACGCAGGTTGTCAGGCTCTTATGATTGAACGCCTGCGTGCCATCGGTTTTACCGTTGAACGCATGGACTTTGGCGATACCCAGAACTTCTGGGCGTGGCGCGGACAGGGCGAAACGCTGGCCTTCGCCGGGCATACTGACGTCGTTCCCGCCGGTGACGCGGATCGCTGGATTAACCCGCCGTTTGAGCCGACCATTCGGGATGGCATGCTGTTTGGCCGCGGCGCGGCAGACATGAAAGGTTCTCTGGCGGCGATGGTCGTGGCGGCAGAGCGCTTTGTGGCGCAGCATCCCAACCACAAAAACCGTCTCGCGTTTTTGATCACCTCCGACGAAGAAGCCAGCGCGCACAACGGCACCGTGAAGGTCGTCGAAGCGCTGATGGCCCGCAACGAGCGTCTCGACTACTGCCTGGTCGGTGAGCCGTCCAGCACCGAAGTGGTGGGTGACGTCGTCAAAAACGGACGCCGTGGCTCGCTGACCTGTAACCTGACCATTCACGGTGTGCAGGGCCACGTCGCTTATCCGCATCTGGCCGATAACCCGGTCCACCGCGCCGCGCCAATGCTGAGCGAACTGGTGGCGATTGAGTGGGATAAGGGCAACGAGTTCTTCCCGCCGACCAGCATGCAGATTGCGAACGTCAAGGCCGGGACCGGCAGCAATAACGTGATCCCGGGGGATTACGTCGTCCAGTTCAACTTCCGCTTCAGCACGGAACTGACCGATGAGATGATCAAGGCGCGCGTTATCGCCCTGCTGGAAAAATATCAGCTGCGCTATACCGTGGAGTGGTGGCTTTCCGGCCAGCCGTTCCTGACGCAGCGCGGCAAACTGGTGGATGCGGTGGTGAACGCCATCGAGCACTATAATGAAATTAAGCCACAGCTGCTGACAACGGGTGGCACCTCAGACGGACGCTTTATCGCCCGTATGGGTGCTCAGGTTGTCGAACTGGGGCCAGTGAACGCAACCATTCATAAAATAAATGAGTGTGTCAATGCGGCAGATTTACAACTGCTGGCCCGTATGTATCAACGTATTATGGAGCAAATCGTCGCCTGACGAACGCTCTGAGAGGAATAGCGAATGGATTGGCTTTCAAAGTACTGGTGGGTTCTGGTGTTGGTTTTTCTGGTCGGCGTACTGCTGAACGTGATTAAAGACCTTAAGCGCGTGGACCATAAAAAATTTCTCGCCAACAAGCCGGATCTTCCCCCGCACCGTGATTTCAACGACAAGTGGGACGATGACGACGACTGGCCGAAGAAGGATCAGAAGAAGTAATCGATCCGATTCCCCCTCTCCATGGGAGAGGGGGAAGAATCACATAAACTCAACAATATCATCGTCATCCGGCTTACCGCCGCTGAGCGCTTCATCAAAGTAGTGCTTCGGTACGGTATAGCGCAGATGGTCAAGCGCAAACTGCATGCTGCGGTCGTCAATGGCGTGGCCCAGATCGTCAACGATATCCAGCGTCACATCCCCACCCTCACGCATCAGCGCTTCCTGGGCAGCAACCGCATGCGAGAGCTCAATCACCCGGTCTTCACCGCCGTGGATTAAGTGGATCGTGGTCTGCGTGGTTGCGCTTGTCGGTAACGTCGCAAAACGGCCGTTAAACGCGATCACCCGTGAAACCAGACCCGGCTGTGCCTTTACGCTTTCCAGCGACATGATTGACCCCTGCGAGAAGCCAATCAGCGCGGTCGCTTCGGCTCCTACGCCGCTCTGCTGCTGCCAGTAGCGGACGACGTCGATAAAGGCCGGCATGATGGCGTCGATACGCGCCTGACGGTTCTCTTCCGTCACGCCCTGAACCGAGAACCACTGGCGCCCGTTCGGGCCGCATGGCTCTACGCCGCCGATGCTGACAATCAGCGCTTCCGGGAAAACGGGCGCAAACCAGCTGCCAATCTGCCCCATATTGACGGCATTATCGCCAACCCCATGAAACAGAAGCAGTAACTGTTTAGCCGGTTTGTCAGGGCTTTGAACAACAAAATGGTCATGTTTCATGGTGGTCTCCTTAATAGATGACCTGGATTCTACGCCTCCCGGCGGGAATGACCATGCCACTTTACTGAAGAAGTCATTGAAAAAATTGCCATTGCAAAATGGCTTCCTTCAACTGCTGGCAGCGCGGATAATCAACGGTTTCAAGCGCTTGCGCGGTTTCAGAGCGCAGCTTTGCCAGCAACGCTTTTCGCCCGAGCTCATCCGTTTTCCCTGCTAGTTTCCCCCGCAGGGCCGGAAGCGGCATATCAACATTGAGCAACAACCGCGTCAGCGCGGCAACCGAGGTTGAAAACGCGCGATGGGCAAAAGCAAACCCCGCCAGCTCCCGCCAGTCATCACTATTAAGGGTAGCTTCCCAGCCGTCGTCCACCGGGATCTTTTCACCGTTCCAGGCCGACAGGACGCGCATATCCCGGCATAAACGGTGATGTTCCTGCGCGCACAGCCGACGCCCGGCCTCGCTCAGCGGCAGCAGCGCCATCGCCGTGTAGCAGCCGCTGCTGGCTTCCCGATGGCTCCCCATCCGCACCAGCACAAACCCGCACCGCTGCCAGAAACGCCACAGCTCGTCGGTATAACCAAAACTCACCGACAGATAATCTTCCCCGCTGGCGCTAAGGATAAGCCGTTGCCCGATGCCTTCCCGCTGGCGCAGGGGGTGAACCGCAATGCGGCTAACCCGTCGCCCTTTCAGCGTCGCCGCGAGCGGAGAGCCGCCGTGCGCCGCCAGCGACTGCGCCACGAGATTCCCGCGTGGACGCCGGTATCCCGCCCACACGGCGCGGCTAAGTTCCGGTGACAACCCGCCCTCTTCCACCAGCCAGAGCGCGCCTGCAATATCAGCCCCCGTCTCTGCAACAGCAAAGTGCTGGCCGGGCGCGTCCATCATCCGGCGTAAATCGAGTGGTGACGTGCGGTAGTGTGCAGCACACAGCAGTTCATATACGCTTGCCGCGCGTGCCGGGTCGCTCTCCCACATCCGCGGCGCCAGCGGCGTTATACGAACCTCACCTTCCGGTTTGCGATCGATAAGCGCATCATCAAATAACAGAGCATTTGCCACGAACCGCTCAAGCGGACATCCGGCGGCCCAGCGAATGGGGGTCGATAAGGCATAATGCCGCAGTTCGCTGAAACGGGCGCAGAACTTCAGCAGGAACCCCCTGCCCGTCCCTTCATAACCCTGCACCGTGGTGGTTAATAATACGCGCGAAAAGCGCGTCACCAGCTTCTCCAGCAGCGGACCCGGGATGGCAGCCGCTTCATCGACAATCAGCCAGTCGGCCTGCAGCGTGGAGGCCAGCAGCGCATCCGGGGCCATAAAGTGGAAATGCTCGCCCGCAAAGCGCGCAATGACATCCGTTGCCCCTTTAGCCGGTGCCGTGACCACCGCACTCCCCTGAATGCTATTGAGCAGCATCCCCGCCAGCGCTGACTTTCCGCGCCCGCGCGGTGCCGTTACGGCAGCGATGCCCGCAGGCATGGTCAGAAGCGCGTCGAGGATCTCCGCCTGCTCGCGCTGCGGTGCGCCGCTGGCAGGCTGCCAGTCGGGTAAATCCGGCGTAACGGGAACGGACAAAGGACGATGCTGCTGCCAGACAATCGCATCCGAATCGGCGGCAAGCGTCCGGCAGAAGTGGTGCACAAAGTGTGGAGTGGCGATCGGCTCCGCGCTGTCGCTCCAGCGCAAAGAATCGCTGTCTGGCCTGTCGGCCCAGTCAGCAAGCGGAGGAACCAGCAGCACCAGGAGGCTTCCGGCGCGCAGCGTCCCGCTGAGCGCGGCGAAGGCTGAGACGTCAAACCCGGCACGCGCGTCAAAAACGGCGTGAAGGTATTCGCGTCCCAGCAGTCCGCTGAGGGTTTTAGAGGGATTGTCATCCAGCCACAGCCAGTCTCCCGGCAGGGTATTACGCAGGTCAGTCGCCTGACTCAATGTCCACTGCGCCTCGCCGCTGAGCACCACCAGCCGACGATGGCCGGTGCGCTCAAGCTCGCGTATCAGCTGTTCAAACGCCAGCATTACATCGCTTTACCGAAGGTATTACACTGCGCCGGGTCGCCGCTGTCGAAACCGCGTTTAAACCAGCTGTAGCGCTGCTGCGAGGTACCGTGAGTGAAGCTGTCCGGCACGACGCGCCCCTGGCTCTGCTGCTGAAGACGGTCGTCACCGATTGCCTGAGCGGCATTCAGCGCCTCCTCAAGATCGCCGGATTCCAGCACGCCCTGCTGCTGCATGCTGTGGCCCCAGACGCCCGCGAAGCAGTCCGCCTGCAGCTCCATTTTAACGGACAGGCGATTCACGTCAGCCTGCGACGCATTTTGCTGCAGCTGGCGCACTTTTGGCTCAATTCCCAGCAGCTTTTGCACGTGATGGCCGACTTCATGCGCGATCACGTAGCCCTGGGCAAAATCGCCGTCAGCGCCAAGCTTGCGTTTCATGTCATCGTAAAAAGAGAGATCGATATAGACGGTGCCGTCCGCCGGGCAGTAGAACGGCCCCATCACGGACTGCCCGGTGCCGCATCCGGTGCGGGTTGCGCCCCGGTACATCACCAGTTTCGGCTGCTGGTAGGTACGCCCCATCTTCTCAAACAGCTGACCCCATGTGTCTTCCGTTGTGGCGAGGATCACGGAGGTAAATTTGGCCGCTTCATCTTCATTCGGGCTGATGGAGCGCTGAGAATGCTGCTGCTGTTGCAGCGGCTGACCGGTCATTAACCCGGTGAGATCGACGCCGTAATAGCCCGCGACCAGCACCACAATCAGCAGAATGATACCGCCCTTGCCGCTGGGTAACCGGAAGCCCGGTCCGCCCATGGAAGGACCGCCGCCGCCATCACTGCGTCTGTCTTCTACATTGTCACTTTCACGACGCCCTTGCCAGCGCATAACCACCTCTAACTATTCCATTTATAATAGCTATGATCGTAGGCGGTTAACGGCAAGATTACCATAGGAAACAAAGGTAAGACGCCAAAGGATGCGAACATCCTTTGGCAAGTGAGGGAGTTAGTCGAGCTTAACGCCTAAACGGTGAGCAACCGCTTCGTACGCTTCAATCAGGCCACCCAGGCTCTGACGGAAACGGTCTTTGTCCATTTTATCCAGGGTTTCTTTGTCCCACAGGCGGCTACCGTCCGGTGAGAACTCATCGCCCAGCACCACTTCGCCTTTGAACAGACCAAACTCCAGCTTGAAGTCAACGAGGATCAGGCCCGCGTCATCAAACAATTTTTTCAGCACGTCGTTGGCTTTGTAGGTCAGCTCTTTCATGCGCGCCAGGTTCTCTTTGTTCACCCAGCCGAAGGTTTCGCAGTAGGAATCATTGACCATCGGGTCGTGCATGGCATCGTTTTTCAGGAACAGATCGAACAGCGGTGGATTCAGTTCGATACCTTCTTCAATGCCCAGACGCTTCACCAGGGAGCCCGCCGCACGGTTACGAATAACGCACTCAACCGGAACCATATCCAGTTTTTTCACCAGACATTCCGTATCGGACAGCAACGCTTCCATCTGAGTCGGGATACCCGCTTCGGCCAGTTTGGTCATAATGAAGTGGTTGAACTTGTTGTTCACCATGCCTTTACGATCGAACTGCTCAATGCGCGCGCCATCCCCTGCTGACGTATCATTGCGGAACTCGAGCACCAACAGATCCGGGTTTTCCGTGCTGTATACGGTCTTCGCTTTGCCACGATACAACTCAGCTTGCTTCTGCATCTTCATTACTCCTGGTGTGATGATTTGTGTTCAAAACTGGGGATATTATGCCACGCACACGTTTGCGTAGCACGAAAATAAAAAGGGCTGGATTCACCAGCCCTCGTATTTATTTGCTGAATGCTGCCTGGAAAACAGCGACCAGCGCATCGTTCTGCGACTGGGTCAGCGTGTGACCTTTTGGATCGATAAACTGCAGGCTACTGCGGTTATCAAGGTCACCGACCTGAATCTTGTAGTCACCGGAGGCAAGCTGAGGATCTTTCGCGCCCAGTTCCTGCCACGCGCTGTCGGAGAGCGGCTTATAGGTTGCCGTCATGCTGCCGGTTGAGCGGGTGCTGTCGGTCACTTTCATGCCCACTTTTTCCAGCGTCGCTGGCAGACGCTGCCAGGTCTGGTTAAACGGTGCACGCACCACCAGCATTGGCAGGCCGGTATCATCCGCGCCGCTCTGGACATCGAAGGTCACACCGTTGCGGCTCTGCGCGGCGTTGGCAGCATCGGTCGCGTTTTTATCCAGGCCTGCGGCAATCACGTTCAGCATTTCGGTGCTGTAACGCTGCAGGGATGCGGCATCCGCAACCGGTTTACCCGCCTGCTCCAGGTTCAACAGCTTAACGTTAACCGCCTGCTGATAACCCTGTGGTTTAACGGAGACTTGATAACGACCGCGGTACTGCTGGTCTTCATCCAGACGGTTCCATTCGATCCAGTCGGTGGTTAACGTCTGGCTGGCATCATCGCGTTTATCGATGGTGTAGTTCTTCGCCTGAATGACGCTGACAACCTGCGGCCACAGGGTGCTACCGCGCGCGCTCTCAACCATCAGAGACGCCGTATCACCGGTGAACTGGGTACGCGCCCCGCTCACCAGCGCCAGAGGCTGTGCTGGTGGACGAATATCAAGCGCTTTACCGACCAGGCCGCTGCCGTTGGTCACGGGAATATTATAATCGCCGTTCTGAATCGGCAGGATCATACCAGCCGGTGCGTGAAGTTCAGCAAGCGGGGTCGCATCCAGATAGGATTCATCACCGCTCACCTGGCGCTTGTAGCGCGAGTCTGAACTACAGGCAGCGAGCAGCATAACAAGCGAAACACTCGCAACCTTCGCCAGGCGCGACTTCTGTACTGAATAAGCCATCAAATCTCCCTAAACTTTACAGCAAACCGGCATGCTTCAGCGCTGCCCTGACGATATCACGACCGTGGTCGGTAATCGGTGTCATTGGCAGACGCAGCGTGTCGGTTGCTACAAGCCCCAACTCCTTACATGCCCATTTCACTGGGATCGGATTGGGTTCGACAAATAATTTATTGTGCAGCGGCATCAGACGCTGATTTATGACACGCGCTTCATCAAAGTGACCGGCCGCGGCCAGTTTGCACATTTCAGCCATGTCGCGCGCCGCAACGTTTGCCGTTACGGAGATCACGCCATGACCACCGAGCTGCATAAAGTCCAGCGCGGTCGCATCATCACCGCTCAACAGGATAAAGTCGTCTGAAACCAGCTCTTTGATCTGATGAACGCGGCTTAAGTTCCCTGTCGCCTCTTTAATACCGATAATATTTTTGACTTCCGAGAGACGACCAACGGTTTCCGGCAGCATATCGCAACCGGTACGGGACGGCACATTATACAGAATTTGTGGCAAGTCAGTATGTTCAGCGATGGCTTTGAAGTGCTGGAACAAACCTTCCTGAGTAGGACGGTTATAGTAAGGGGTCACCGTCAGACAGCCGACAATGCCGCTGTCGTTAAAACGTTTAGTCAGGCTGATCGCTTCTGCGGTGGCATTCGCGCCTGTGCCCGCGATGACCGGAATACGTCCGTCAGCCAGTTCCAGGGTCAGCATAACCACATCGCCGTGCTCGTCGTGGCTCAGCGTTGCAGATTCACCGGTAGTCCCTACCGAAACGATCGCCGAGGTTCCATTGGCGACATGGTAATCAATCAGCTTCTTCATGCTAGACCGGCAGACGTTACCTTTTTCATCCATCGGTGTTACAAGCGCGACAATACTTCCCGTGAACATGAGCCATCCTCTGTGCGAACAAGAGTCTCAATGGTACGTTTGGAACTGTAATAAAAGCAAGCGACCTGAGGCCCTCAGGCGGTTGTATGCATGTTTTTTTTATGCTTTCCTTAGGAAGACTTAACCATGCAAAGGAAGAACAGGTTTGACAACCTCATCACAACATTACCTGGTTATCACTGCGCTGGGTGCCGACAGGCCGGGTATCGTGAACACCATCACCCGCCACGTAAGCAGTTGCGGCTGTAATATTGAAGACAGCCGTCTGGCCATGCTCGGCGAAGAGTTCACATTCATTATGTTGCTTTCAGGGACATGGAACGCCATCACGTTGATTGAATCGACCCTGCCGCTGAAAGGTGCCGAGCTGGATTTGCTGATCGTCATGAAGCGCACCACCGCGCGCCCTCGCCCGGCCATGCCTTCTACCGTCTGGGTGCAGGTTGAAGTGCCTGATTCTCCACATCTGATAGAGCGCTTCACCGCGCTGTTTGACAGCCATCAGATGAACATCGCCGAGCTCGTTTCCCGCACACAGCCGGGCGACGCAAGCACGGTTCCCACGCTATTTATTCAAATTACCGCGCACAGTCCTGCATCACAGGATGCGTCAAATATCGAGCAAGCGTTCAAAGCCCTCTGTACAGAATTAAACGCGCAGGGCAGTATAAGCGTCGTCAATTATTCGCAGCACGAACAGGATGGAGTTGAGTAATGAATCCACTGAAAGCCGGTGACATCGCACCGAAATTTAGCTTACCGGATCAAGACGGCGAGCAAGTAAATTTGACCGACTTCCAGGGACAGCGTGTTCTGGTCTATTTCTACCCGAAAGCCATGACCCCCGGCTGCACCGTACAGGCCTGCGGCTTACGCGATAACATGGATGAGTTGAAAAAAGTCGGCGTGGAAGTGCTGGGTATCAGCACCGATAAACCAGAAAAGCTGTCACGATTTGCTGAAAAAGAGCTGCTGAACTTCACGCTGCTTTCTGACGAAGATCATCAGGTATGCGAGCAGTTCGGCGTCTGGGGCGAGAAGACGTTTATGGGTAAAACCTACGACGGTATTCACCGCATCAGCTTCCTGATTGACGCCGACGGTAAAGTTGAACACGTGTTTGACGACTTCAAAACCAGCAACCACCACGACGTGGTGTTGAACTGGCTGAAAGAAAGTGCCTGAAAGTGAGTGTCGGGTGGCGGCTTCGCCTTACCCGACCTACAAGGATAAATAGGCCGGGTAAGCGCAGCGCCACCCGGCAAAACTTACTGCTCTTCTACCGCCGGCACATCCGGCCACGCGTGGACGACCGCTTTAATCAGCGTCGCCAGCGGAATGGCGAAGAACACGCCCCAGAATCCCCACAGCCCGCCGAAAATCACCACCGATAAGATAATCACCAGCGGATGCAGGTTCACCGCTTCGGAGAACAGCACCGGTACAAGCAGGTTACCGTCCAGCCCCTGAATAATCAGATACACCGCGAAGCAGCTCCAGAACTCGGTACCCAGCCCAAACTGGAACAACGCCACGCCAACCACCGGAATGGTCACCACAAACGCGCCGATGTAGGGGATCAAAACCGAAAATCCGACCAGCACGGCCAGCAGCAGCGAGTAGTTCAGGCCGAAAATCAGGAAGCCAATCCAGGTGGCGACCCCCACCACAATCATCTCCAGCACCTTGCCGCGAATGTAGTTGGTGATCTGCTGGTTCATCTCTTCCCAGACCTGCCCCGCCAGCCCGCGGTTGCGCGGCAGAATACGGCGTACGGCGTTGAGCATCTGGTCTTTATCTTTCACCAGGAAGAAGACCATCAGCGGCACGAGGACAAGGTAAACCGCCAGCGTCAGCAGTCCGACCAGGGACGCCAGAGAGTACTTCACCACCGAATCGCCCATCGTCATGATGCGGGCGCGCATATTTTCGGCCATCGCGTCGATAATCCCGGCATCCATCAGCGCAGGATAACGGCGCGGCAGCGTGGCGGCGAAATCAGAAAGCTTATTCAGCATGCCGGGCATATCGCGGATCAGGTTAATTCCCTGTTGCCAGGCTACCGGCATCACCACAAAGGCCATCAACAGGAGAATGCCGACAAACAGCACCAGCACGATGCTGGTCGCCCAGCGGCGGGAACACCCAATATTCTCCAGGCGCGCCGTTGGCCACTCCAGCAGGTACGCCAGCACAATCGCTACCAGCAGAGGGGCGAGCAGGCCGCTGAAGAAGAACAGGATACCGAACCCGGCGACCAGAATAACCAACAAAGCAATGGCTTCCGGGTCGCTGAACCGACGCCGGTACCACTGCATTAACATTTCGAGCATACAACCCTTCCCTGAATCGAATGGCGGGAGTGAGAGGGTGAATTGTATCTAACTGTCACAAAAAAGACTTTCGCTTTTTGTATCCCGATCGCAATCCGCAAAAGCCTGATGAATGGGATTTTCTTCATGCTACAACACGGCTACACTCCCATGGCAGCAGAGATGAACGATATGCCGGTTCATCGGTCAAACTAGCACATCTAACATACAGGACAGTGGTTATGTTCAGGCAGTTGAGAAAAACACTGGTTGCAACACTGATTGCCGCGGTGACGGTCGGTCAGGTGTTGCCCGCTTTTGCTGACTCGTCCGATACATTGCCGGACATGGGCACCACGGCAGGAAGCACGCTCTCTATCGGGCAAGAGATGCAAATGGGCGACTACTATGTCCGCCAGCTGCGCGGCAGCGCCCCGCTGATTAACGACCCTTTGCTGGTACAGTACATAAACGGGCTGGGAATGCGCCTGGTGGCGCACGCCGACTCGGTAAAAACCCCCTTCCATTTCTATTTAATCAATAATGACGAAATCAACGCCTTCGCCTTCTTTGGCGGTAACGTGGTGCTGCATTCGGCGTTATTCCGTTATTCGGACAACGAAAGCCAGCTGGCCTCGGTCATGGCGCACGAAATTTCGCACGTCACCCAGCGGCACCTGGCGCGTGCGATGGAAGACCAGAAACGTAACGCTCCCCTCACCTGGGTGGGCGCACTGGGTTCCATTCTGCTGGCGATGGCCAGCCCGCAGGCCGGGATGGCGGCGCTGACCGGTACGCTGGCCGGAACGCGCCAGGGGATGATCAGCTTTACCCAACAAAATGAGCAGGAAGCGGACCGTATCGGCATTCAGGTGTTACAGCGCTCAGGCTTTGACCCGCAGGCCATGCCGAGCTTCCTCGAAAAACTGCTCGATCAGGCGCGTTATTCTTCCCGTCCACCGGAAATTTTGCTCACGCACCCGCTGCCTGAAAGCCGTCTGTCGGACGCGCGTAACCGTGCCAACCAGATGCGCCCGGTCGTGGTCCAGTCTTCGCAGGATTTCTACATGGCGAAAGTGAGAACGCTGGGGATGTACAATTCCGGGCGTAACCAGCTCACCAGCGACCTGCTGGATGCCCTGGCGAAAGGCAACGTGCGTGAGAAAAACGCCGCGCAGTATGGTCAGGCGCTCCAGGCGATGGAAGCCAGCAAATACGACGAGGCGCGTAAAGCGCTGCAACCGCTTCTGGCTGCCGACCCGAACAACCCGTGGTACCTCGATCTGTCGACGGATATCGATCTGGGGCAGAAGAAGCCTGCCGATGCAATTAACCGCCTGAAAGGGGCGAAAGACGTCCGCACCAACCCGGTGCTGCAGCTTAACCTGGCGAACGCTTACCTGCAGGGCGGCCAGCCGGGTGAAGCGGCGACCATCCTGAACCGTTACACCTTTAACAATAAAGACGATCAAAACGGCTGGGATCTGCTCGCTCAGGCGGAAGCCCAGCTTGGCAACCGCGACCAGGAGCTCGCGGCGCGTGCCGAAGGCTTTGCCCTGGTGGGCCGCCTCGATCAGGCCATTTCCGCGCTCAGCAGCGCCAGCTCGCAGGTCAAACTCGGCAGCCTCCAGCAGGCCCGATACGACGCGCGTATCGATCAGCTTCGCGGCCTGCAGCAGCGCTTCAAGCCGTACGAGAAGATGTAATCAAGGAGAATTCACGTCATGACCGACGCCGTAAAAATTTATCACAACCCGCGCTGCTCCAAGAGCCGCGATACCCTGAGCCTGCTGAAGTCTAACGGCGTGGAGCCGGAGGTGGTGCTGTACCTCGACACCCCACCGGACGCGCAAACCCTCCGCCAGCTGCTGCATATGCTGGGCATGGGCAGTGCACGGGATTTGATGCGCAAGAAAGAAGATCTGTATACGTCGCTTAACCTGAATGACGACCGTCTCTCCGAGGAGCGGCTGATACAGGCGATGGTTGAAAATCCAAAGCTGATTGAGCGCCCGATTGTGGTGGCGAACGGCCAGGCGCGCATTGGACGCCCGCCGGAAGACGTGCTCGAGATCCTCTGATGGTTTCGCCCGGTGGCGCTGCGCTTACCGGGCCTACGGGTGCCATATGTAGGCCGGGTAAGGCGCAGCCGGCACCCGGCACAACTATAACTTCAGAATATCTTTCACAAACGGAATGGTCAGCTTGCGCTGGGCGGTAATCGAGGCGCGATCGAGCTGATCCAGCGTGTCGAACAGCGTGCGCATTTCGCGGTCCAGCCGCTTCAGCAGGAAACGGCCCACGTCTTCCGGCAGCTCAAACCCACGCTGCTTTGCACGCAGCTGTAGCGCCTGAAGCTTATCTTCATCCGACAGCGGCTGGAGCTTGTAGATTTGTCCCCAGTCCAGGCGAGACGCCAGATCCGGCAGGCCCAGATTCAGCTGCCGAGGCGGGCGATCGCCAGTGATCAGCAGCCGGGTTTTGCCCGATTCCAGAATGCGGTTGTAGAGGTTAAAGATCGCCATTTCCCACGGCTCATCCCCTGCCACGCATTCGATGTTATCGATGCAGACCAGGGAGAGATGTTCCATCCCCTCCAGCACGTCAGGGACAAACCAGGTTCGTTTATCCAGCGGCACGTAGCCTACCGCATCACCGCGCGCAGAAAGCTCCGCACAGGCGGCATGCAGCAGATGGCTGCGCCCCGCACCTTCGCGTGACCAGATATAGATGTATCCGCTGTGTTCCTGACGCAGCACGTTTTGCAGTGCAGCCAGTAAAGAGGGGTTATCACCCGGCCAGAAACTTGCAAACGTTTCGTCGTCAGGGAGATAGAGTGGCAGAGAGAGCTGTGCCGGTCCGTTCAGAAGTACCTCAACCAGATCTGACATAAAATCGGCATGGAGTTTAACACGGAACCTGCAAGGAGAGAACCGGGCGGATCGTCCGCCCGGTTAAAGGATCACTGTGACGCTTTTTCGCTTTCGTCAGCGTCCAGCACCACCTCTTCCGGGCGGATCACGGAGATCAGCTTGAAAATGAGGCTCAGGCCCACGCCGACGATGGTCGCCAGCGCCATGCCTTTCAGCTCGGCCGCCCCGATGTGCACCTTCGCGCCGCTCACGCCGATAATCAGGATCACCGACGTCAGGATCAGGTTCTGCGCTTTGCTGTAATCCACTTTGGATTCAATCAGCACGCGAATACCGGAGGCACCGATGACCCCGTACAGCAGCAGAGACACGCCGCCCATCACCGGCACCGGGATGATCTGAATCGCTGCCGCCAGCTTGCCGACGCAGGAGAGCAGAATGGCGATGATCGCCGCGCCGCCGATAACCCAGGTACTGTAGACGCGGGTAATCGCCATCACGCCAATATTTTCACCGTAGGTGGTGTTTGGCGTAGATCCAAAGAAACCGGAAATGATGGTGGAGAAACCGTTCGCAAACATGGAACGGTGGAGGCCCGGGTCGCGGATCAGGTCACGTTTGACAATGTTTGCCGTCACCACCAGGTGGCCGACGTGCTCTGCAATCACCACCAGCGCCGCAGGCAGAATGGTGAAAATCGCAAACCATTCGAAGCGCGGCGTATAGAAGGTAGGCAGCGCGAACCAGTGCGCCTGCGCAATCGGGGTGGTATCCACCACGCCCATCATAAAGGAGAGCGCATAGCCCGCCAGCACGCCGATCAGGATCGGGATAATCGCCATAAAGCCGCGGAACAGCACGGAGCCAAAGACCGTTACGCCCAGGGTCACCAGCGAGATGATAATGGTTTTGGAATCCGGCGACTGGCCGTCTGCTGGCAGCAGGCCGGCCATGTTCGCCGCCACGCCCGCCAGCTCAAGACCGATGACGGCCACGATGGCGCCCATCGCCGCAGGGGGGAACATCACGTCCAGCCAGCCGGTACCGGCTTTCTTCACGATGAAGGAGACCAGGCAGAACAGCACGCCACACATGATAAAGCCGCCCAGCGCGACCTCATAACCCAGCGGCAGCAACAATAACACCGGAGAGATAAAGGCGAAGCTCGACCCGAGATACGCCGGGATTTTGCCTTTACAGATAAAGAGGTACAGCAGCGTACCGATGCCGTTGAACAGCAGCACGGTTGCCGGGTTAATGTGGAACAGGATTGGCACCAGCACGGTTGCGCCAAACATGGCGAACAGGTGCTGCAAACTAAGCGGGATAGTCTGTAAAAGCGGCGGTCTTTCACTCACCCCGATAGCACGGCGCGTCATAGTGTTTTCCTCTGAGTAGTATCGTTGTTGGTGTTTTATTCAAAAAAAAGCCGACTATCAAAGTCGGCTTATTTATCGTTATTCGATTATTTCGTACCAAAGATCTTATCGCCGGCATCGCCGAGCCCCGGGATGATGTACCCGTGCTCGTTCAGGCCCTGGTCGATAGAGGCGGTATACAGCTCAACGTCCGGGTGCGCTTTTTCCAGTGCCGCGATCCCTTCTGGTGCCGCAACCAGCACCAGCACTTTAATGCTGCTGCAGCCCGCTTTTTTCAGCAGGTCGATAGTGGCAATCATTGAACCGCCGGTTGCCAGCATCGGGTCAACCACCAGCGCCATACGCTCGTCGATGTTGGACACCAGCTTCTGGAAGTAAGGAACCGGCTCGAGGGTTTCTTCGTTACGGTAGATCCCCACCACGCTGATGCGCGCGCTTGGCACATGCTCCAGCACGCCTTCCATCATGCCGAGACCGGCACGCAGGATTGGCACAACGGTAATTTTCTTACCTTTGATCTGCTCAACCTGTACCGGACCGTTCCAGCCTTCGATGGTGACTTTTTCTGTCTCCAGATCGGAGGTCGCTTCGTAAGTCAGCAGGCTGCCGACTTCAGAGGCCAGTTCGCGAAAACGCTTCGTGCTGATGTCATGCTCACGCATCAGGCCCAACTTGTGTTTAACGAGTGGGTGTTTCACTTCCACAATCTTCATTCTCTTTCTCCTCTGAATGGCATCCGCAAAAAAATCGCGGGATTATACCGCTTTTTTCGGATTAGGCCATACCCATGTTGCTTGATGTACATCAATCAAAAACAAAAAAGCCAGAGGCTGGGCTCCGGCTTGGGTGCGGGTTCTGCCGGGTGGCGCTAACGCTTACCCGGCCTACACGTCCCGTAGGCCCGGTAAGCGCAGCGCCACCGGGCAATTATAGCTGCTCGCCGTTGCTCGCAATCACCTGCTTATACCAGTCGAACGACTTTTTCTTGCTGCGGTTCAGCGTGCCGTTGCCTTCATTGTCTTTATCGACAAAGATAAAGCCGTAGCGTTTTTTCATTTCACCGGTACCGGCAGATACGAGGTCGATGCAGCCCCACGGGGTGTAACCCATCAGATCCACTCCGTCTTCCACCACCGCTTTTTTCATCTCGCGGATGTGGGCGGCCAGGTAGTCAATGCGGTACTGATCGTTCACGGTGCCGTCGCTCTCCTGCACGTCGATTGCGCCAAAGCCGTTTTCAACGATAAACAGCGGCAGCTGGTAGTGATCCCAGAACCAGTTGAGGGAGTAGCGCAGCCCCACCGGGTCAATCTGCCAGCCCCAGTCAGATTTCTGCACGTACGGGTTAGAGACCAGGCTCTTGCTCTCGTCATAGTCCAGCTGCGGGTTGTCCGCCGTCGCCTTGGTGGCGAAGGACATATAATAGCTAAACCCGATGTAATCCACGCAGCCCTGCGTCAGCGCGACTTTATCTTCTTCGGTGATATCCAGCGCGAAGCCGCGACGTTCAAAGTAGTTGAGCAGATGCTGCGGATACTTGCCGCGCACATGGACGTCGGTGAACCAGTAGCGGCGGTGCATGGCGTTCATCGCCATCATCATGTCGTCCGGCGCGCAGGTCAGCGGGTAGATGGGGCACATGGCAATCATGCAGCCGATCTGCAGGGACGGGTTAATCTCGCGCCCCGCCTTCACCGCCAGGGCGCTGGCCACCAGTTCATAGTGCGCGGCCTGGAACATCACCGGCTCACGATCTTCACCCGGCGCGTACTTCAGCCCGGAGTTGGTAAACGGCGCAAAATCTTCATGGAAGTTGGCCTGGTTGTTGATCTCGTTAAAGGTCATCCAGTACTTCACTTTATGCTGATAGCGCTGGAAAACCACTTTCGCAAAACGCACAAAGAAGTCGATCAGCTTACGGTTGCGCCAGCCGCCGTATTCCGTGACCAGGTGAAAAGGCATCTCAAAGTGGGAAAGCGTAATCACCGGTTCGATGCCGTACTTCAGGCACTCGTCGAACAGATCGTCATAGAATTTCAGACCGGCCTCGTTCGGCTCAAGCTCGTCCCCTTTCGGGAAGATACGCGTCCAGGCGATGGAGGTACGGAAGCATTTGAACCCCATCTCAGCAAAGAGTTTGATGTCTTCTTTATAGCGGTGGTAGAAATCGATGGCTTCATGGTTAGGGTAATTTTTCCCCTCAAGCACGCCGTTGGTGATTTCGCGCGGTACGCCGTGCGCGCCCGCCGTCATCACATCGGCAACGCTAACGCCCTTGCCGCCCTCTTTCCAGCCGCCCTCAAGCTGATGCGCCGCAACGGCACCCCCCCACAGAAAATCTGCTTTAAATCCTGACATTTGCTTTCCCTCATTCTGCGTTATTTTCTGCAAAAACAATTACAGAAACCGGTTTCAGTTCGATGATGTGCAAAGGGGATAGCCGTTGCAAGCAGAACGCCGAAACCGGTTTCATTTTCGTGAACAGAGTCAAGTTTGTCGCCCTGCCTAAGCCAGAGAGAAAAAAAGATCCCCGCACCGAGAATAGGCTCGCAAACGTTTGCCTGGACTGTTAGAATTGCGCCGATTTTTCTTACTAGCTATGCAATCGCGTGGGGACTTGAGCCGTGACCAACAAAACTTCTCTCAGCTACAAAGATGCCGGTGTTGATATTGACGCAGGTAATGCGCTGGTTGACCGAATCAAAGGTGTGGTGAAAAAAACCCGCCGCCCGGAAGTGATGGGTGGTCTGGGTGGATTCGGCGCACTGTGCGCGCTGCCGCAAAAATATCGTGAACCTGTTCTGGTCTCGGGTACTGACGGTGTAGGCACCAAGCTGCGCCTGGCGATGGATTTAAAACGTCACGACACGATCGGTATCGATCTGGTCGCGATGTGTGTGAATGACCTGGTGGTTCAGGGCGCAGAGCCGCTGTTCTTCCTCGATTACTACGCGACCGGCAAACTGGACGTGGATACCGCGGCCAGCGTCATTAACGGTATCGCCGAAGGCTGTCTGCAGTCCGGCTGTGCGCTGGTCGGCGGCGAAACCGCTGAAATGCCGGGTATGTATCACGGCGAAGATTATGACGTCGCGGGCTTCTGCGTCGGCGTAGTAGAAAAATCAGAAATTATCGACGGCAGCAAAGTGGCGGATGGCGATGTGCTGATCGCGCTGGCTTCCAGCGGCCCACACTCCAACGGCTACTCCCTGGTGCGTAAAATCCTCGAAGTGAGCGGCTGCGACCCGCTGACCACCGAGCTTGACGGTAAACCGCTGGCAGACCATCTGCTGGCACCGACCCGCATCTACGTGAAAAACGTGCTGGAACTGATTGAGAACGTTGACGTGCACGCTATCGCCCACCTGACCGGCGGCGGCTTCTGGGAAAACATCCCGCGCGTGCTGCCGGACAACACCCAGGCCGTAATCGACGAATCCTCATGGCAGTGGCCAGCGGTCTTTAACTGGCTGCAGACCGCAGGCAACGTGAGCTCTCACGAAATGTACCGCACCTTTAACTGCGGCGTGGGCATGGTTATCGCCCTGCCAGCAAGCGAAGCGGATAAAGCGGTTAAACTGCTGACCGAAAAAGGTGAAAACGCGTGGAAAATCGGTACGATTAAAGCCTCCGATTCCGAACAGCGTGTGGTCATTGAATGAAAAACATCGTGGTGCTCATTTCCGGCAACGGAAGCAATTTGCAGGCCATCATTGAAGCCTGCAAACAGAAGAAAATCAACGGCACCATTCGGGCAGTATTCAGCAACAAGGCCGACGCGTTCGGCCTTGAGCGCGCGCGGGAAGCGAACATTCCCGCGCACGCGCTGGAAGCCAGCCAGTTCGCCGGGCGTGAAGCCTTTGACCGCGAGCTGGTTCAGGAGATTGATGCCTACGCACCGGACGTGGTGGTGCTGGCGGGCTATATGCGCATTCTGAGCCCGGCTTTTGTCGCACACTACGCCGGACGTCTGCTGAATATTCACCCTTCTCTTCTGCCGAAATATCCCGGCCTGCACACCCATCGTCAGGTTCTGGAAAACGGCGATGAGGAGCACGGCACCTCCGTGCATTTCGTGACCGACGAGCTGGACGGCGGTCCGGTGATCCTGCAGGCCAAAGTCCCGGTCTTTGACGGCGACAGCGAAGAAGACGTGACCGAACGCGTGCAGACCCAGGAACACGCCATTTACCCGCTGGTGGTAAGCTGGTTTGTCGACGGGCGCCTCGAAATGCGCGACGGCGCTGCCTGGCTGGATGGCGTGAAGTTACCCCCGCAGGGCCATGCGGCGGAAGAGTAGTTTGTTATGTCGGGTGGCGCCGCGCTTACCCGACATCTACCTTGCATTACCCGATATTCCCTTCTCCAACCTTCTAAATTCCCCAACAAAAAAAATAACTGTCATACTTTTCTGGCACTGTTGGACATATCGTGGAAATGCTCGCCATAATAAGGACGAGACGGATTTACCACGTCCTGTGATTGAACTGGAGTGTGAGCTGTAATGGGTCAGGAAAAGTTATATATCGAGAAAGAGCTAAGCTGGTTAGCATTTAACGAACGTGTACTCCAGGAAGCGGCTGACAAAAGTAACCCGCTGATCGAACGCATGCGTTTTTTGGGCATCTATTCCAACAACCTGGATGAGTTCTACAAGGTTCGCTTTGCCGAGCTGAAAAGACGGATCATCATCAGCGAAGAACAGGGCTTAAACTCTCACTCGCGGCATCTGCTGGGCAAAATCCAGTCCCGCGTGTTGAAAGCCGATCAGGAATTTGACGGCCTGTATAACGAACTGCTGCTGGAGATGGCGCGCAATCAAATCTTCCTGATTAACGAACGTCAGCTTTCCGTTAACCAACAAAACTGGCTGCGCCACTATTTTAAACAGTACCTGCGCCAGCACATTACCCCGATTCTCATCAACCGCGAAACCGACCTGGTGCAGTTCCTGAAAGATGACTACACCTATCTGGCCGTAGAAATTATTCGCGGTGAATCCATTCGCTACGCGCTGCTGGAGATCCCGTCCGACAAGGTCCCGCGCTTCGTGAACCTGCCGCCGGAAACCCCGCGCAGACGTAAGCCGATGATCCTGCTGGATAACATCCTGCGCTACTGTCTCGACGACATTTTCAAAGGCTTCTTCGATTACGATGCGTTAAACGCCTACTCGATGAAGATGACCCGTGACGCCGAATATGACCTGGTGCACGAGATGGAGGCCAGCCTGATGGAGCTGATGTCCTCCAGCCTGAAACAACGCCTGACGGCTGAGCCGGTGCGCTTTGTTTATCAGCGCGATATGCCGGACGCCATGGTAGAAATGCTGCGCGAGAAGCTGACCATTTCGCGCTATGACTCCATCGTGCCGGGCGGCCGTTACCACAACTTTAAAGACTTCATTGGCTTCCCGAACGTCGGCAAGGCCAATCTGGTGAACAAGCCGCTGCCGCGCCTGCGCCATCTGTGGTTTGATAAATTCCGCAACGGGTTCGACGCCATTCGCGAGCGCGATGTTCTGCTCTACTATCCGTATCACACGTTTGAACACGTGCTGGAGCTGCTGCGACAGGCCTCGTTCGACCCGAGCGTGCTGGCGATCAAAATCAACATCTACCGCGTGGCAAAAGATTCCCGCATCATCGATGCGATGATCCACGCCGCGCACAACGGCAAAAAAGTGACCGTGGTGGTTGAGCTGCAGGCGCGCTTCGACGAAGAGGCGAACATTCACTGGGCGCGCCGTCTGACGGAAGCGGGCGTGCACGTGATCTTCTCCGCGCCGGGTCTGAAAATTCACGCCAAGCTGTTCCTGATCTCCCGTAAAGAGGGCGACGACGTGGTGCGCTATGCCCACATCGGTACCGGGAACTTTAACGAGAAAACGGCGCGGATTTATACCGACTACTCGCTGCTGACCGCCGATGCGCGCATCACCAACGAGGTACGCCGGGTCTTTAACTTCATTGAGAACCCGTACCGCCCTGTCAGCTTCGACTATCTGCTGGTCTCGCCGCAGAACTCGCGCCGTCTGCTGTACGATATGATTGATAAAGAGATTGCCAATGCCCAGAAAGGGCTGTCGTCCGGCATCACCCTGAAGCTTAACAATCTGGTCGACAAAGGACTGGTGGACAGGCTGTACGCCGCGTCCAGCTCTGGCGTACCGGTTAACCTGCTGATCCGCGGCATGTGCTCGCTGATCCCGGAACTGGAAGGCATCAGCGACAATATTCGGGTGATCAGCATTGTTGACCGTTACCTGGAACACGATCGGGTCTATATTTTCGATAATGCAGGCGACAAACAGGTCTATCTCTCTTCGGCAGACTGGATGACGCGCAATATTGACTACCGAATTGAAGTCGCAACCCCGCTGCTGGATCCACGTCTGAAACAGCGTATTCTCGACATTATCGAGATCCTGTTCAGCGATACGGTGAAGGCGCGCTATATCGACAAAGAACTCAGTAACCGCTATGTACCGCGCGGCAACCGCCGTAAAGTGCGGTCGCAACTGGCGATTTACGACTATATCAAATCACTCGAGCAACCCGATTAACCTATGCCGATAAATGATAAGACCCCACGCCCGCAGGAATTCGCCGCGGTCGATCTTGGCTCTAACAGTTTCCACATGGTCATCGCCCGTGAGGTGGATGGCGCGCTGCAGATCATCGGTCGTCTGAAGCAGCGCGTACACCTGGCGGATGGCCTTGATGAACGCAGCATGCTCAGCGAAGAGGCGATGGAGCGCGGGTTAAACTGCCTGTCGCTGTTTGCTGAACGCCTGCAGGGCTTCTCGCCCTCCAGCGTATGCATCGTGGGCACCCACACCCTGCGCCAGGCGCTGAATGCGCCAGAGTTTCTCAAGCGGGCCGAAAAGGTGATCCCCTACCCGATTGAGATCATCTCCGGTAACGAGGAAGCGCGTCTGATTTTCATGGGCGTCGAGCACACCCAGCCGGAAAAAGGGCGCAAGCTGGTGATCGACATCGGCGGCGGTTCTACAGAGCTGGTGATCGGCGAAGACTTTGAGCCTCGCCTGGTGGAAAGCCGCCGTATGGGCTGCGTCAGCTTCGCGCAGATGTATTTCCCGGGCGGCACCATCACCCGCGAGAACTTCCAGCGTGCACGTATGGCTGCAGTCCAGAAGCTGGAAAACCTGGCCTGGCAGTACCGTATTCAGGGCTGGAACGTGGCGCTGGGCGCGTCGGGCACCATCAAGGCGGCGCATGAAGTGCTGCTGGCAATGGGTGAAAAAGACGGGTTCATCACGCCCGAACGCCTGACGCTGCTGACCGACGAAGTGCTGAAGCATAAAAGTTTTGACGCCTTAAGCCTGCCGGGGCTTTCCGACGAGCGTAAGGCGGTCTTCGTGCCGGGGCTGGCCATTCTCTGCGGCGTGTTTGATGCGCTGGCCATTAAAGAGCTGCGCCTGTCCGACGGCGCGCTGCGCGAAGGCGTGCTGTACGAAATGGAAGGCCGCTTCCGCCATCAGGATATTCGCAGCCGCACCGCGCAAAGCCTGGCCAACCAGTACAACATCGACCGCGAGCAGGCGAAGCGTGTGCTGGACACCACGGTGCAGATGTATGAACAGTGGGAAGAGCAGAATCCGAAGCTGGCGCACCCGCAGCTTGCCGCGCTGCTGAAATGGGCCGCGATGCTGCACGAGGTGGGGCTGAACATCAACCATAGCGGGATGCACCGCCATTCGGCCTATATTTTGCAAAACAGCGATCTGCCTGGCTTCAACCAGGAGCAGCAAACCATGATGGCGACCCTGGTGCGCTATCACCGCAAAGCCATCAAGCTCGACGACCTGCCGCGCTTCACGCTGTTTAAGAAAAAGCAGTTCCTGCCGCTGATTCAGCTCCTGCGTCTGGGCGTGCTGCTCAATAACCAGCGTCAGGCGACCACCACGCCGCCCACGCTGAAGCTGAAAACCGACGACCATCACTGGACGCTGAGCTTCCCGCACGACTGGTTCAGCCAGAACGCGCTGGTCCTGCTGGACCTGGAAAAGGAGCAGCAGTACTGGGAAGCGGTCACCGGCTGGCTGCTCAAAATCGAGGAAGAGAGCGCCGACGTCGCCGCGTAACGGTTCAGGCGTCCGCGCAGGACGCCTCTGTTTCCAGCAGTGACTCAAGCGGTGCCGGTCTGCCAATCAGATAGCCCTGCACATAATCGATACCTAGCGCGTGAACCGCGCTACGTATCTCTTCGGTCTCGACATATTCCGCCACCACCAGCATCTTTTTCATGCGCGCCAGATGGCAGATAGACGCCACAATCTGATAATCCAGGCTGTTGTTGACGATATTTCGGATGAAGTCGCCGTCGATTTTAAGAATATCCGCGTCCACGCTTTTTAGCCGCGCGTAGCTTGCATAGCCGGTACCAAAATCATCAATCGCAATGCGTACCCCCATTTTCTGCAGCTGACTGAGGATATGCTGCGCCTGCTCGGCGTTGCAGAAGTTGCTGCACTCCGTCACTTCAAAGATCAGCTGCCACGGCTCAATAGCGTATTTCGCCAGCACGCGGCTCACCTCAAGCGGGAACTGCACCCGGCACACTGTTGAAGGCGCCAGATTAATAGCAAAGCGCTGGCCGGGCAGTCTTTCCCGATGCGCGGCCAGGAAGCGCAGCGTATGCTCAAGCACCCACAGATCCACCCGGGAGGACAAACCAAACTCCTGCGCGACAGGCAGGAACTGATCGGGGGAGATCAGTATCCCATTGGTGTCCGGCATCCGCAGCAGGACTTCGTGATAGCAATCGCCACGCAGGCCGCGAACGGGTTGAACCAGCAGGATGAATTCGTCGTTGTCGAGCGCCTTCTGCAGGCGGCTCATCATCGCGACTTTATCCTTCAGGCTGCGCTGCAAATGGACGGCACCGCGCTGCTGAAGATTTTCCGGGTGATTAGAGGAGAGTGACAGATCGGCCACCACCGCCAGCTCCCCCAGCACCAGATAAAGATGGTTAACCGGGGACCGGACATAGCAGTAGCTTACGCCAACCTGCGGCTGCAGCGGCATGCCGTCCCAGACAAAGCGGAACTGCTTGATATGCTCGTCCAGGGCGTCAATCCGCTGCTGGTGCGATTCCGCGTTGAGCCGCACCGCCATGTCATATCCGGTGAGGTGATACACCTGCTCATTGGGCTGGAGCGTAGCGTTAACCCACTGCGCCAGCTGCTGTTTGTACTGAATACGCAGCTGCACGCCGTAATTTCGGCCCAGAATTTCCAGCTCCGGAATGCGCAGCAGGCATAGCGCCGACCACGGATTCTTCGCCAGATCGCGCGACAGCGCCCGCAGGTTAGGCATATGGACAACCGGATCGAGCAGTGCCAGCCTGCGGGCGTGTTTGTTCACCGCGCGCTGCCGGGTCGCCAGCATCGACATATAAATCACCACAAACGAAAAGACCAGGTAACTGGAAGAGGTGATCGCCAGCTGAATATCGTACCCCGCGTTCACTGGGATATAGCGGTAAAAATAGTGAATGGACACCAGCAGTATCGGGGTCCAGATCAGCGAAATCAGCTTATAGCCAAAACGCATCGCGCCCCAGAGCATCACCGGCATCAGCAGCGACAGGGTATAGTTAGTGGTGAAGATGGAGCTGTTTTCATTTATCGGGAGCAGCAGCAGCGACAGCAGCCCGCCAAGCGCAATCGCCCAAAGCAAAAACTCCGCGGCCGTCACCTTTTTATCTATCTGGAAACGGATCTGCGAGAGAAGACTTTTGATATAGCGCGGATGACGGATCAGGCGGATCAGCAGATAGCTCAACGGCACGCCCGTCAGCCCGCTGACCAGCAGCGCCTGGTAGTTAATGAGCGTACGAATGTTAAGAGGGTTCAACCCCGCGAGGCTCTGGCGACTCTCATACACGCCCAGATACACCGCAAACTGAAACAGCACCAGAAACAGCGTCGCGGGGCAGATGACCTGCCAGAAGATGCGCTGCGCCATCAGCCGGATGTCGCCGTACGCCGTCATATTGCGTCTGGGCGCAAACACCCGGTAGCCGCCCCAGCTGAGGACTAAAGGGACAATAAAATGGAGCACCCCGGCAACCGTTTCGAACATCCCGACCGACGGGTAATAGCGGATAAACAGCGACAACACGATCCCGGGAAGGGCTTCCAGGCCAAAGAACATCATCAGCGAGAGCAAAAAGGAGAGCGGTAAATAATAAAGCGCCGCGATACCGTCCCCCAGCTGCGTGAACGTATTTGCCACGCTCAGCACGGGAAGCAAAACCACCGGTAATAGTAGCGGCAATGCCCACCAACGGTATTTATTGTTTTTCAGAAAAGCGAAAATCTTCATAGATGCCCGGTTAAACCCCTTTTTCTCCAGAGGGAAGATAAAGACAGGCATCCAACCTGACCTGGCGCCACCCCGCGACGTGCAGAGTGAACAGTGTGGAGGAGGGATTTTAAATATCAGAGCCGGGAATCCGTTGACTTAAATCAAACTATTTCACGCAAATAAGCCTTGCAGAAGAATTTTGTGAAATAATTTTCTTCATATTATCAATATGGTAAATGCAATTATTAATTTCAATAACAATAGTTAATGCAAACGTTGACGGTTATTTACACATCACAGAATTGACCCCATCTTCCCGCTGTGCCTTAATATCCTTATCGCCCGGGAGGGCTTATCCAGGAAAAACAGAGTGAGTCAGGTCACGCGTATGCGCAAACGCCATCGATTTAACACCCGAATGACCCGCATCATACTGCTTATCAGTTTCCTGTTTTTCTTTGGCCGCTTCGTTTACTCTTCGATTGGCGCCTGGTACCACCATCAGGACAAAACCCAATCACAGCAATCCAGCCTGACCGCCGACACCGCTGACCGCTAACCCCCCAAAGGATGTTGTACGAGCCGAATAAGGGCCGCGATCCCTTTGCTGAGGATTTTATCCTGCCGCATCACCACCGCCAGCTGCCGCTGCAGCATGGGCGTCAGCGACATCACGCACAGCCCCTCGCGATCGGCATCCTGTTCTACCGCCATTCGCGGCACGATGCTGTAGCCCAGCCCCGCGCGAACCATGCGTTTGATCGCCTCGATGCTGCCAAGCTGCATCACCGGCGCCATCGCTACCCCATGGGCGGCAAACCAGCCATCGATCAGCGCCCGGGTCCCGCTGCCTGTCTCAAAGGCGATCAGCGGCTGGGCATGGAGCGCCTCCGGGGTTAACTCCCTGAAAGCGTCCTGCTGCTCCCTTGAGGCGATAAAGACAAACTCTTCGTCCATCACCGGGATGACGTCCAGCGCTCTGCCGCTCACCGGCAGGGTCACCAGCCCCATATCGAGACGGTTCTCTTCAATGGCCCTGACGATGTCGAGGGTGTTGCCCGTCGTGACTCCCACGCTCAGGAGCGGATAGTCGCGGCGTAGCTGCTCCAGCAGCGGCGGCAGAAGATGAATGCAGGCCGTCGCCCCCGTGCCAAGGGTAATGGTGCCGCTCACGTCGTGGCTAAACGCATTCACGGCCCGGATGGCGTCATCCACCACCTGCTGAATACGCTCCCCGTGCGCCAGCAAGGTTTCTCCGGCAGCCGTCGCCTTAATCCCTCGCCCGGTACGCTCCACCAGCCGCGTTTGCAGAAACTGCTCCAGCTGGCGTATTTGCAGGCTGACGGCGGGCTGGGAGAGGCCCAGAACGTCCGCTGCCGCTGAAAAGCTGCCGCGCTGGTGAACCAGGCGGAAGGTGGCGAGATAGCCCAGATTAAGCGTCGTCATTCAAAGTTTCTCTTATACCGTGCATAAGGTTGCAGCCCTGCCAGCACAATACCGCGCCCGTTATGCTCAGGACAACTGCATAACGGAATGAAAACTCATGGAAACTTCTGCCCTTCCTCGTCGCCTCGCCCTCACCGCCGGGTGTAGTCAACTCATCAACTGGGGGATCTCGTTTTATATGCCCGGCACCTTTGCGCGGGCCATTTCAGCCGACCGGGGATGGTCGTCACCGCAGATTTACCTCGGCCTGACGCTGGCGATGCTGGTGATGGCGGCGGTATCTCCTTTTGTCGCCCGCCTGCTGGCACGCTTTGGCGGTCAAAAAGTGGTGATGGTCGGAACGCTGCTGATCGCCGCAAGCTGCGCAGAAATGGCGTATACCCGGACGCTTTATGGCTGGTACGGCGCCTGGATTGTCGCCGGCACTGGGATGCGCCTGTCGCTGTACGATGCGCTGTTCGCCGCGCTGGTCAACCTCTACGGGCAGCAGGCGCGAAGAACGATCTCACACGTCACGCTGGCGGGCGGGCTGGCCTCCGCCGTCTTCTGGCCGCTGGGCGATGGCCTGCTTCACATCATGAGCTGGCAGGACGCGTTACGCATTTATGCCCTGCTTGGCCTGCTGAGCGCAGTGCTGATCCGCACGCTTCCCCGGCAGCGGCTGACGGAAAACACGAAGGCCATCGCGCCGCCCCTGCGCAACGAGCGGCGTAATGCCTGGCTTTATGCGGCCTTCATCGCCCTTATCACCTTTGTCTCTAACGGTACCTCCACCCATCTGCCGGAGTTTATTGCCCACTTTGGCCTGCCGGTCGCCATCGGCATGCTGTGGGGGATCGGCCAGACGGGCGCGCGCTCGCTGGAGGTGCTGGCAGGTGGCCGCTTAACCCCCTTCAAACTTACGCTCTTTACCGCTCTTGCTATGCCGCTGTGTTTTCTTGTGGGAATAAGCAGCGCCCTGTTTGTCTGGTGCGCGGCCGGGTTTGTGCTGGGCTACGGCGCCATCAACGGGCTGGTCACCATAGTAAAAGCCACGCTGCCACTGGAGCTGTTTAGCGCGGAAAGCTATGCCCGCCGCACGGGCATGCTGCTTATCCCGGGCCAGCTGATGGCCGCAGCCGCACCGTTTGCCTATGCATGGCTGAACAAAACGCTGGGGATCGCGGGTGCAATGGGAGTGTCGACGGGGTTAACGCTGGTGATTGCCGGGCTGGCGATAGCGATCGTGCGCCGTCCCGGGAGGCAAACTGTATCGCACTGTATCCCGCGCGACGCGCTGACAAACGGGTACAAAACGCCCCCTCCGGCAAATATCTCCGATACATAAAAATGGTTTTCTTTCCCTGTTGTCATTCAGAACCGATGAGGAGAGAACCATGATTCGTCGTTACGCAATTTTACCCCTGCTCGTCCTGGCCTCTGTAACACATGCCCAGGCCACGCCGCTGGACAACCTGAGCGCCGCGGACGTTAACGGCCCCGCCGCCGTTGCCCCGCTGGCGCAGCCGCAACCGCCGGCAAAACTGATCGTCGATCCGCCGCTTTCCGGGCCGCTGAGTAAAGGCGCGGTGTTTATCCAGTACCGTGCCGAAAACCTGCGCATCGAGCCGGTATTCGGACCTGAAGCGCTCAAGGTCACCCCGCGCATCGGGCACATTCACGTGGTGGTGGATGACGCGCCGTGGCACTGGGCTGACGCCAGCGGAGAGCCGGTGATTCTGGTGGGACTCCCCGCCGGTAAACACAAGGTGACGATTATTCTGGCCGACCCGACGCACAAGCCGCTCGACCACAAAACCATCGAATTCACCGTACCGCCTCATGCGGCGGTCCACCATTTTTAAGGAGTCTGAAGATGAAAGCACTGACTGTACTGACGGCAGGCCTGCTGGCGCTTTCCGCCAGTGCCTTTGCACAGAGCAAAACCAGCGTCGTGCTGGTCCACGGCGCGTTTGCCGACGGCAGCAGCTGGAATAAGGTGATTACCCTGTTGCAGAAACAGCACGCAGAGGTCATTGCCGTCCAGCTGCCGCTCACGTCGCTTAACGATGACGTTGCCGCCACAAAGCGGGCCATCGCCCGCGCGCAGGGGGATGTCGTGCTGGTGGGTCACTCCTGGGGCGGCACCGTGATTAGCGAAGCGGGCAACGATGCGCGGGTGAAATCGCTGGTGTATGTGGCGGCGTTCGCGCCGGATGCCGGCCAGTCGACGGCGGACCTCGCGGGAAGCTACCCGCCGCCGCCGGGCAGCGCGGGCATCGCCAAAACGGCGGACGGCTATTTATATCTGCCAACGGACGCCGTCAGGAAGGATTTCGCGCCGGACGTGAAGCCCGAGGAACAAACTGCAATCGCGGCCACGCAGGGGCCAATTAAGGCCGATGCGTTTGGTGAAAAGGTGACCCACGCGGCGTGGCATGATAAGCCGAGCTGGTTTGTGGTCAGCAAAAATGACCGAATGATCAACCCCGATCTTGAACGTGCGATGGCGAAGACGATCCATGCGAAAACCACCGAGGTCTCCGCGAGCCACGTGTCGATGGTGAGCCAGCCGGAGGCTATCGCCCGGACGATTGAGCAGGCGATTGAAGCAAAATAGTATTTTGTAAATTGTAGGCCGGGTAAGCGCAGCGCCACCCGGCAAAAAATAGCCTCAGTGCCCGCCATCCACGGGATAATCCCGATTAATCCACGCGTGGTCCTCTTCCCAGGTGAACATCCATTTGCGCACCGGCCCGGCCATCACGTTGAGATAATAGCTGTCATACCCGGCCATCGTCGCCACCGGGTGGTAGCCCTTCGGCACCATGACCACGTCACGGTTGTAGACCGCCATGCACTCATCCAGCGCTCTGTCGTCGGTGTAAACCCGCTGCATGCAGAACCCCTGTTCCGGGTTGAGGCGATGGTAGTAGGTCTCCTCCAGGTAAGTCTCCCGGGGCGGGTTATCCGTGTCGTGCTTGTGGCTCGGGTACGAGCTGGTGCAGCCCTCGTTGGTCCAGACCTCCACCACCAGCAGGCTGTCGGCGGGCTTATCTTCCGGCAGAATGTTGTGCACGTAGCGCTGGTTGTGGCCCTTGCCGCGCGCCTCAGCGTCGATATCCTGCGGCGCAATCAGCCGCGTCGGATACGTGCCCTTGCCGGGGGCGGCGCAGACCGCCAGCTCGAGCCTCGTCAGCGCCTTCACCTGCACCGTCTCCTGCGGGGTAACGTACACCGCCCACGGCTTGATGCGCTCGAACGGGCTCATCCGCTCGCCGATGTCGTTAAACTGCGCGGAAGGCGTGCTGATGGAGGCGCGTCCGGCGACCAGCACCAGGCAACGCTCTTCGCTGACGGCGGGCAGCGTCAGCTGCTGCCCCTCATGTAGCTCATACGCCTCAAAGCCGACGTATCCCCACCCTGCGCGTTCCGGCGTGACGGACTGAGTGCGCCCCTCCGCGTTTGGCTGTTGCCAGCGTGATAACAGACGTGACATGTCACCTCCTCAAATCAGTCCGGCGTCGCGCGCCAGGCGGCTCAGGTTGTTATACCCCAGACGGGCGTAGGTCAGCGGATGGGCAACCGCCGGGTCCTGCTCCGCCTCCACCACCAGCCAGCCGTGATAGTCCTGCGCCTTCAGCAGCCGCATGATCGGCGGGTAATCCACGCAGCCGTCGCCCGGCACCGTAAACACGCCGCTCAGTACCGCATCAAGGAAGCTGGTTTTACGGTTTTTCACGTCCGCCAGCACGTCGGCGCGCACGTCTTTGCAGTGAACGTGGTTGATACGCGACGCCCAGCGCTGCGCCACCGCCAGCGGATCGGCCCCGGCAAAGGTCAGGTGGCCGGTGTCCAGCAGCAGTCCAACCTCTTCGCCGGTATGGGTCATCAGGTTGTCCACGTCGTCAGCGGACTCAATCACCGTCCCCATATGGTGGTGATAGGCAATCTGCACCCCCTGCTGCTGGGTGTAGCGGGCAAATTCCGTGAGCTTCTCGCCATACTCCTTCCAGCGTGCCTGCGGGAAACGCGGGCGCAGATGTACCGGGGTCTGCTGCTCGCCGTGAATGCAGCCGCTCACTTCCGCAAACACCAGCACCTTCGCCCCCAGCTCGCGCAGCAGCGTCAGGTGGGACTGCACGGCGGCGATCTCCGCCTCCACGCTGCGCTCCAGCAGTCGGCCGGAGTACCAGCCGGAGACCAGCTGCAGGTCATGGCGCTGCAGGATGGGGCCAAGCAGCCGCGCTTCGCGCGGGAATTTATTGCCCAGTTCGAACCCTGCAAAACCGGCCTCTTTACCTTCGCTCAGGCAGGTCTCCAGCGACGTCTCTGCGCCCAGAGAAGGCAGATCGTCGTTCGTCCACGTCAGCGGGTTAATGCCCAGTTGTACACTCATTGTCGTCTCCATTATGCGTGTCCGCGCTCGCGCCACCAGGCGATAAGCTGCAGGTAGTTGTCCCGGATGCGCGCCACCAGCTGCGCATCGTCAATATCGTGTTTCAGCCACGCGCGGGAGGCATCGCCGAACAGCGTGCGCCCTACGGCGAAGCCTTTTACTACCGTCTGCCCCGCTGCGGCCCTGAAGTCGGCGCGCAGCTGTTCTGCCGGGGCATCCAGGCCGAGGATCACCACCCCGCGGCAGTGCGGGTCACGGCGTTCGATAATCTCGCTCAGTGCCGTCCAGCCCTCGGCGGAAAGCGGCGGCAGCTTCCACCAGTCCGGGTAAATGCCGAGGTTGTAGAAGCGGGAGATGGCGCGCAGGTAGAGCTCGTCGCTGCGCGGCATGGTCGCAGGCAGGATCACCTCCAGCAGCAGCTCGTGCCCGGACTGACAGCAGGCGTGGTACACCTCAGCGATTTTCTGCTCCTGCTCCAGGCGCAGGCCGTGGGCATCTTCCGGATGGAAAAAGACCAGGCACTTCACCACGTGCTCCTGCGGCCAGCTGATGAGCTGGGTGCCGATGTTGCCGTGCTCCATCTCCAGCGGACGCGAGCCAGGCAGCTCAATGGGGCGACCAATCCACCACCCCTCGCCGGTGATGGCGTTCAGCGCGTCCTGTCCAAAGGTGCCGTCGCACAGCAGGCCCGCTTTGCCCTCCAGCCCGGCCCGGCTCGCCGCCTCGCGGCTGGCCTGCAGGATCAGCTGCTTGAGGGCAGGAATACGTTTGAGCGACGCCCCGCACTGCAGCGCCATATCCTCAAGCTGGCTGCGGTGGTCGAAGGCCATCACGCACAGCTCCGGCCACTCGCGGCGACGAGTAGTGACCCGGTGCAGATGGTTCAGACGCGGGTCGAGATCCGGACGCGGCACATCCGCAGCGCGAGAGAGATAGTCATCCAGCTCGATTTTGCTCGGCATCGCCGGGGCGCAGCCGTGGCGCGAGACCACCAGCGCGCCGCAGGCGTTGGCATAGCGACACGCCTGCTCCCAGCCCTCGTCGTTCAGGTAGCCGCGCAGTAGGCCGGACATAAACGCATCCCCCGCGCCGAGGACGTTCAGCACCTCCACGCGCACGCCGGTCACCGTCAGGCCGTCGTCCAGCCGGGGCGGAATGGCGTCGGTATAAACCGAGCAGCCGAGCGCGCCGCGCTTGCAGACCAGCGTGGCCTGACTCACCGCACGCACCTGCCCCAGCGCCTGCAGGGTCTCCGTGCTGCCGCCCGCAATGTGAAACTCCTCCTCGGTGCCGACAATGACGTCGAAGAGGTGCAGCACCTCCTGCAGCTCGCGGGTGACCTTATCCGCGGCGATAAAACGCGTTTCACCGTCGCCTAAGGAGGTCAGCCCCCACAGCACCGGACGGTAGTCGATGTCCAGCACCGTGCGCACGCCGTGACGGCGGGCATAGCCCAGCGCCGTCAGCACCGCCTCGCGGGTCTGAGGATGAGAAAGGTGAGTCCCGGTGATGGCAAGACACCGTGCGGAGGCAATGTAGCTTTCGTCCACATCGCTGGCCGTAATGGCCATATCCGCGCAGTTATCGCGATAAAAAATCAGAGGAAAGGTGTCCCGGTCTTTAATGCCGAGTAGCACCAGCGCCGTGAGGCGGTCTTTATCGGTAATCAGATGGCTGGTATCGCAGCCCACCTGGCTGAGCTCTTCGCGCAGGAAGCGGCCCATATGCTCGTCGCCCACGCGCGCCAGCATCGACGAGCGCAGCCCCTGGCGCGCGGTGCCGTACGCCACGTTGCCGGACGAGCCGCCGAGGTATTTGGCGAAGCTCGACACATCCTCCAGACGGGCACCAATCTGCTGACTGTAGAGGTCTACCGCCACGCGGCCCATGCATATCACATCAAACTGCTTTTCCACGTTGATACCTCATCAGACAATGTCGTTCACGTTCAGCCAGCGGCCTGCCCGGTGCGAGAGCGCGATCGCGTCCAGCACGCGCGACACCTTCCAGCCCTCTTCGAAGTCCGGCCACATCGGCGCGTCGGCGGCAATCCCGTCCACCAGGTCGCGCACCTCCACCGTTTTTTGATCGTTAAAGCCAATCCCATGGCCTGCACCCATGCAGAACGCGGCATAGTCCGGGTGTGCCGGGCCGACGAGCAGGGTGCGGAACCCCTGACGGTTTACCGGATCGTCATGCAGATAGAGCTTCAGCTCCGCCATGCGCTCCTGGGTAAAGCTGATGGCGCCTTTGGTCCCGGTAATGACGTACGACAGCCCCATCTTGCGGCCGCAGGCGACGCGGGAGGTTTCAATCACGCCCTGCGCCCCGCCCGCGAAGCGCACCATCGCGTGGGCCTGGTCCTCGTTTTCGACGGCAATCATGTCTGACGATCCGGCCTTCGCCGGACGTGCCGGGACCACAATCTTCAGGTCGCCGCAGACCTGCTCAATCTCCCCGACCAGGTACTGGGCCATGTTGACGATATGCGCCGCGAGGTCACCCAGCGCCCCCAGCCCGGCGGTCTCTTTGAAGCAGTGCCAGTGAATGGGCGAGCGCGGGTCGGCCATATAGTCTTCGTTGTGGGTGCCGTAGAAGTGGATCACCTCGCCAATCTCGCCGCGGGCAATAATCTCCTTCGCCAGCTGCGCCGTCGGGTTCTTCATGTAGTTGAACCCCACCAGCGTTTTCACCCCGGCCCGCTTCGCGGCGTCGACCATCTCCCGCGCGTCATGGGCGTTAAGCGCCAGCGGCTTCTCCGAGTAGACGTGCTTGCCGTGGCGAATCGCCTCCAGCGCCATCTCTTTATGCAGGTGGTTAGGTGAGCAAATATCCACCACGTCAATGGCCGGGTCGGCCACCAACGCCCGCCAGTCGCCCGTGGAGCGGTTGAAGCCAAACGCCCGCGCGCGCGCTGCCGCCAGCTCCGGCGTGACTTCCGCCACCATCTCGCGCACCAGCCTGCCGCGCAGGTTGAACACCGTCGGGGCCTGGGCATAGGCGATAGCGTGCGCCTTGCCGATATACCCGGTGCCAATCAATCCAATACGAACCTCTTTCATCGTGATCCTCACAGTGCGCCGCGACGGCTCTTGGCGTAGGTATCAAACGCCACCGCCAGAACGATAATTAACCCGGTGATAATCTGCTGGTAGTAGGCCGAGACGTTCATCAGCACCAGGCCGTTAATCAGAATCCCCATGATGATGGAGCCGATGATGGTGCCGCCGATGCGCCCGTAGCCGCCCATCAGCGAGGTGCCGCCAATCACCACCGAGGCGATGACGCGCAGCTCAAAGGAGATCCCGGCCACCGCCTCGGCGCTCCCCAGACGCGCGCTCAGAATGAAGCCCGCCAGCCCCGCCAGGCAGCCAATCAGCACGTAGACGCTGACCAGCACGCGCTTGACGTTGACCCCCGCCAGGCGCGCCGCCTCCGGGTTACCGCCGATGGCGTAGACGAAGCGGCCCCAGCGGGTTTTATGCAGCGCCAGATAGCCGCCGAGGGCGACGATGGCGAAGATCCAGATCGGAATGGAGATGCCGAGCAGCTCCCCGCGCCCCCACCAGCGGTAGCCCTGATCGAACCCGGCGATCGGCGCGCCGTCGTTGATCACCAGCGTCAGGCCGCGCCAGATGGTCATCCCGCCGAGGGTGACGATGAACGGCGGCAGGCGCAGGCGGGTCACGCCCAGACCGTGCAGGAAGCCAATCGCCGTGCCCATCGCCAGACAAATCCCCAGCCCAATCAGCCAGCTCATGCCGCCCCAGGCGTTCGGGTCGACGGTGGTGAAGTTGTCGCCCTTAATCACGTACGCCGCGGTCATGGCGCACACCGCCAGAATGGAGCCCACGGAGAGGTCAATCCCGGCGGTCAGGATGACGAAGGTCATCCCCACGGCCATGATCCCGTAGATGGAGACTTCGGTCAGGATGTTGAAAATATTGCGTTCAGAGAAAAAGTTGCTGTTCTGCGACTGGAAGAAGATCAGCAGCAGGATCATGAAAATCAGCACCCCGAAGCGCTCAAAGAAGGCGATGGGATCGATGCGTCCGGCGCGTTTGACCGGGGCCTGCGTTTTAGAAATCATCTGCGTCATGAGAAACTCCGTTATGCCGCGTTCAGGGCGTTGTGGTTGATGGCCATCATCGTCATCAGCCGTTCTTCGTTAGCGTCGTCACCGTGGATCTCGCCGGTCACTCGCCCTTCGCTGAGGGTGATGATCCGGTCTGACACCGCCATCACTTCAGGCAGATCGGAGGAGATCACGATCACCGCCACGCCCTTTTTCGCCATGTCAAACAGCACCTGGTGCACTTCCGATTTGGTCCCCACGTCGATGCCGCGCGTCGGCTCGTCGACGATCAGCACCCGCGGGTTGAGCGCCATGCAGCGCGCGAGGATCACCTTTTGCTGGTTACCGCCGGAGAGCTTGCGCACCTCCTGCGCGCTGTTGACCATTTTGATCTGCAGCGCCTTGCGGTAGGACTCGATCAGGTCGTCCTCTTTGCGGGTATTCACGAACCAGCGCCACTGCAGCAGCGAGGAGAGGCATGAGAGCGACAGGTTGTCGCGAATCGACAGTCCCAGCACCGCCCCCTCTTTTTTGCGGTCTTCCGGTACCAGCGCCACGCCCTGGTCAAGGGCATAGAGCGGGTCGCGCGGCTGGTACGGTACGCCGTCCAGCTCAAAGCTGCCCGAGGTAAACGCGTCCGCGCCAAACAGGCAGCGGGCCACCTCGGTGCGCCCGGCGCCCACCAGTCCGGCAATGCCTAAGACCTCCCCGGCGTGGACGTGGAAGCTGATGTCGTGCAGGGCGATGCCGTGCGGATCCAGCGGCGGCTTTTCGCGGCTCAGCCCCTTCACCGCCAGGCGGACGGGTTTGTCCTCATGATGCGTTTCGCTGGCGGGACGGCGATTAAAGGCCACGTCGCGCCCGACCATCAGGCGGATCAGCTGTTCGACGTTGGTCTCCGCCACCGCGCCGGTGCCGGTGAAGCGGCCGTCCTGGAAAACGGTGAAGCGGTCGCAGAGCTGGAAAACCTCGTGCAGGCGGTGGGTAACGTAAATAATGCTCACGCCACGGTTTTTAAGCTCGCGCACCACGCGGTGCAGGCTTTCCACCTCGCTGTCGCTCAGCGCGGCGGACGGTTCGTCCATAATGATTAGCCTGGCGTTGAGGGTCAGCGCCCGGGCGATCTCCACCATCTGCTGCTGGGCCACGCTCAGGCGGGCGACCGCGGTGGTCGGCGCAACGTTCAGCTGCAGATAGTCGAGAATGACCTGCGCCTCCTGGTTTACCGCCTTTTCGTCGACGATCAGGTTACGTTTACGCGGCTCGCGCCCGAGAAACATGTTTTCCGCGACGGTCATGTTGGGCAGCAGGTTGAATTCCTGATAGATGGTGATAATGCCCTTGTTCTGGCGCTCCACCGGGGAGTCGTCCACCGGCAGCGTTTCGCCGTTGAACCAGATCTCCCCGCGGGTTTGCGGCTGCGCCCCCGCGAGCGCCTTCAGCAGCGTGGATTTACCCGCCCCGTTCTCCCCCAGCAGGGCGTGGATCTCGCCCGCGCCGACGGTCAGCTGGGCGCTGCTTAGCGCCCAGACGCCGGAAAAGCTTTTTGCCAGGTCGGTCACTTTCAGTAAGGGTTGCGACATCGGTCTGCTCCTCCTTTAGAGTGAGCCGCCGCGCCAGCGACGGCTGCGGATAAATCAGTTACCGGCCTCACCGATACGCTCAGCCTGCTGCAGGTTCTCTTTGGTGATCAGCGTCGGCGGGTAGTCGGCCCCGGTGATGGCCTTCTTCTCGCGCACGTTGGCCACCAGCTGGCTCATCGCCGTCTGCACCGCAAAGCCCGGACGCTGGTCCGCCGTTACCGCCAGCCAGCCGTCGCGCACGCGGGCCAGCGCTTCCGGTACCGCGTCAAAGCCGGTGACCAGAATTTCGCCCGGCTTCACGCCCTGGCTCTGCAGGGCTTCGATCGCCCCCAGCGCCATATCGTCGTTGGCGGAGAGGATCACCTGCGGGCGTTTCGGCAGCGATGGCAGCACGCTTTCCACGATGCGCATCCCTTCAGAACGCATCCAGTTGCCGGTCTGATCGGCGACGATCTTGTACTTATCGCCACCCGCCTTCAGGCTGTCGCGGATCCCTTTGGTGCGTTCGATGTTGGAGGAGGAGCCCGGCTGGCCGGTCAGCAGAATGATTTCCGCCCCGTCGGGGAATTTGGTTTTCACAAAATCGCCAATCGCCTGACCGCCCTTGTAGTTGTTGGCGCCAAAGTGCGGCACTTTTTTCTGGCTGTCGACGGAGCGGTCAAGGGTGACCACCGGCAGCTTCGCATCCTGAATTTCATCCACCGCGCTGGAGACCGCGTTCACGTCGTTCGGGGAGACGATAAAGCCCTGCGCCCCGCGGGTGATGGCGTTTTCCAGGTCAGCCACCTGCTTCGGTGAACTGCCCTGCCCGTCCAGCACCTGAAGCTTCACGCCCATCTCTTTTGCGGCTTTTACCGCCGTGCGCTGCATGTGAACTTCAAACGGCATGGCCAGGTTTGGCGTACTGAACACAATTTGCTCGTTTTCGGCGAGGGCGGCCCCGGACGTCATGGCGATGAGGGCGGCTACGATCAGTTTTTTCATTATTATGTCTCTCTGTGTAGGGTTGTTGTGTTTAGAGGACGATCTCGCGCTGGCTGCGCAGTGACTCCAGCGCTTTATCCGCGAGGTACAGCGCACGTTCACCATCATCGCCGCTGCAGTCAGGCACCGCTTCGCCGCGCAGGACCGCAACAAAGTGTTCCCATTCCGCGGCGTAAGCGGATTTGTAGCGCTGCAGGAAGAAGTGTTCCGGCAGCGCGCTGGTGCAGCCCTGTTTGCCGTAGTGCTGCACCTGGTTTTCAAGAATGTTGCCCGCGCAAAGCAGCCCTTCGGAGCCGTGCAGTTCCAGGCGCTGGTCGTAGCCGTAAGATGAACGGCGGCTGTTAACGATGGTCGCCATCGCGCCGGAGGCATATTTCAGAACGATAAACGCGGTATCGATGTCCCCCGCCTCGCCAATCGCCGGATCGACCAGGTTGCTGCCCTGGGCATACACCGACACCGGCTCTTCGCCCATGATGAAGCGCGCCATGTCAAAGTCATGAATGGTCATATCGCGGAACATGCCGCCGGAGACGCGCACGTACTCCGCGGGCGGCGGAGACGGATCGCGGGAGATGATGAGCAGCGATTCCGGCTTGCCGATGCGCCCAGCCTGCGCGTCGGTTTTCACGCGGCGGAACTGTGGGTCAAAGCGGCGGTTAAAGCCGATAAACAGCGGCACGTCGTACTCTTTGACCACCTTCAGGCAGTCGCGCACGCGGGCGAGGTCGAGGTGTACCGGCTTTTCACAGAAGATGGCCTTGCCGTGGCGGGCGGCCATTTCAATCAGGTCCGCGTGGGTATCGGTGGCGGAGGCGATCAGCACGGCGTGAACGTTAGGGTCGGTCATCGCTTCATCCAGGCTCTGCTGGCGGGCCTGATACTGCGTGGCGAGGCGGGTGGCAAATTCCTGATTCGGGTCAACCACGGACCAGAGCGTGGTCGCGCCGTGGCTGGCGATGTTAGCTGCATGTACCTGGCCAATTCGGCCAGCGCCCAGTAAAGCAATGTTAAACATAACGGCTCCCGGTGTTGGTGAATGCTGTGAACTAACGACTCTACAAATAAAACATTTATTTCATTTTTATAAATAGTGAAAATTATGTTTTTGAGTGCGGGTTAACACTTTTGAGATGAATGAGATAAATTTTGTTATCAATCTCACAACATAGGTGAACGTGCGGCAACTCCCCTCACCCCGGCCCTCTCCCTCAGGGAGAGGGAGTAAAAAACCACACCGAGCCGTCCCCTCTCCCTGAGGGAGAGGGTTAGGATGAGGGGAAAACAAAAATGAAATGAAAATTTCGTTACTTCGGGAAAACTCAATACTGACGGGCTTTTTTCACCTGCGACTGCGTTTGCTCCGCGGCCTCACGCACGGCAGACGACTCTGCCACCTGCGCATCACCGGTTCGCCACCAGGAGGCGTAGTCGTGGGTCATGGTCTTCGGCAGCACCTTGATGTCCAGCAGCGTCGGGCCAGGATGGGCGCGGGCCGCCTCCAGCGCCGCCAGCAGGCTTTGCTCATCGTTTACCCGCCACGCGCGACAGCCGTAGCTTTCCGCGTTTTGTGCGAAATCGACCTTCACCAGCGGTCCGTCAAGCTGCCCGGTTTGCGGGTTACGGTGGCGATTTTCCGTGCCAAAGCTGCCCATTCCATGCCCCATCTGCAGGTTGTTAATGCAGCCGAAGCTGGCGTTATCAAACAGCAGAACGGTGATCTTAATGCCCTCCTGCACCGCGGTTTGCAGCTCGGAGTGCAGCATCATGTAGGAGCCATCCCCCACCATGGCGTATACCGGCTGCTCGGGTCGGGCAAGCTTCGCGCCAAGCGCCGCCGCAATCTCGTAGCCCATGCAGGAGTAACCGTACTCCAGATGATAGGTATCAGGCGTTTTGACCTGCCAGAGGCGCTGTAAATCGCCCGGCAGCGAACCGGCTGCGCCCACCACGATGGCGTTATCTTCAACATGCTGATTAATCAGCCCCAGCACCCGCGTCTGGGTCAGGCGGGTGTTGAGCGCCTCGCCGTATTCCGCCAGCCGCGCATCCAGGTGCCCCGCCACTTCGGGCGCGTCGTCCGGACGCCACTGGCGATCCCACAGGCGACGGCACTCGTCGCGCCAGGCGGATTTCGCCTCAGCGATCGCCTCTCCCCAGCCGCTGCGGTAATCACCAAGCGCGTGGGTCAATGCCTCAAGCCCGGTTTGAGCGTCGGCAATCAGCGCCGTCGCGTCCAGCTTCAGGGCATCAAACTCGGCCACGTTCAGCAGCAGGAATTCCACGTCCGGATGGGAAAAGAGCGCCTTGGAGCCGGTGGTAAAGTCGGTCAGGCGCGTGCCGATGCCGATCACCAGGTCGGCCTGCGGCGCGAGCTGGTTGGCCGCCATCCCGCCCGTCACCCCTACGCCACCGAGGTTAAGTGGGTGGTCACTTACCAGAGCCCCCTTTCCGGCCTGGGTTTCGGCAAACGGCAGCTGCAGCGTCTCGACAAAGTCGCGAAACGCCTCATGTGCGCCGGAATAGCGCACCCCGCCGCCGCACACCACCAGCGGACGACGCTTGCGGGCGATCAGCGCCCGCGCCTGCGCCAGACGCTGCGGATCGGGCGGACGACGCTCGATGTGGTGCACGCGACGCGCGAAGAAGCTCAGCGGGTAATCCCACGCTTCCCCCTGCACGTCCTGCGGCAGGCAAATCGTCACCGCACCGGTATCTGCCGGGTCAGTAAGCGTTCGCATCGCGCTGAGCATCGCGCTCATCAGCTGCTCGGGGCGGTTAATGCGGTCCCAGTAGCGGGAGACCGGACGGAAACAGTCGTTGGTGCTGATGCTGAGGTCGTGATACTGCTCAATCTGCTGCAGCACCGGGTCCGGCTGGCGGCTGGCGTAGATATCGCCCGGAAGCAGCAGCAGCGGGATGCGGTTCGCCGTGGCGGTTGCTGCGGCCGTGACCATATTGGCGGCGCCCGGCCCGACGGAGGAGGTGACGGCAAAGATGCGCTGACGGCGGTGCTGTTTGGCAAATCCCGTCGCCATATGGGCAATGCCCTGCTCGTTGCAGCCCTGCATCACCTGCAGATGGCCCGGATCCTGCTCCAGCGCCTGGCCGATACCCAGCACGTTGCCGTGCCCAAAGATGGTGGCGACGCCCTCCACGAAGGGCGTTTCGTGACCATCCACGCTAATGTACTGTTGATTCAGGAACCGGACCAGCGCCTGGGCCATGGTCATACGTTCGGTTTGCATAAAATCTCCTGTCAGCCCAGCGTCGGCATGGAGAACGCAGCGCCTGTCTCCTGCTGCATTTCCGGCCAGCGCGCGGTGATGGTTTTCATTCGGGTGTAGAAGCGCACGCCGTCGTTGCCGTGGACGTTGAGCGCGCCGAAGATGGAACGCTTCCAGCCGCCGAAGCTGTGGAACGCCATCGGCACCGGGATCGGCACGTTGACCCCCACCATGCCCGCCTGCACCTCTTCGCAGAAGCGACGCGCGCAGCCGCCGTCGCGGGTGAAGATTGCCGAGCCATTACCATATTCATGGCGGTTAATCAGGTCCACCGCGCTGGCGTAATCTGCTACGCGCACCACAGAAAGCACCGGACCAAAAATCTCTTCTTTATAGATGGTCATCTCCGGGGTGACGTTATCGAACAGCGTCGGCCCGACGAAGTAGCCCTGCTCGTGGCCCTTCACGCTGAAGCCGCGACCGTCCACGCGAAGCGTCGCCCCCTGTGCTTCTCCGCTGTCGATGTAGCCCAGCACCTTGCTGCGGTGCGCGGAGGAGATGAGCGGCCCCATTTCGTTTTCCGGCGTCTGGTCCAGCCCCGGCCCGACGCGCAGCGCGGCAATCTGTTTTTCCAGCCGGGTGCAGAGGTCATCGGCGGTGTTATCCCCCACCGCCAGCACCACCGAGAGCGCCATGCAGCGCTCGCCCGCCGCACCGTAGGCCGCGCCCATGATGGCGTTGGTCGCCATCTCCATGTCGGCATCCGGCATTAAAATGCAGTGGTTTTTCGCACCGCCAAGCGCCTGGCAGCGCTTACCGTGGGCGGACGCGGTCTGGTAGATGTACTCCGCAATCGGCGTGGAGCCGACAAAGCTCACCGCCTGCACGCGCGGGTCGGTCAGGAGCACGTCAACGGACTCTTTATCGCCCTGCACCACGTTGAAGACGCCGTCCGGCAGGCCGGCCTCTTTCAGCAGCTGCGCCAGCGCGAGCGCCAGAGAAGGGTCTTTTTCCGACGGTTTCAGCACGAAGGTATTCCCGGTCGCCAGCGCAATCGGGAACATCCACATCGGCACCATCGCCGGGAAGTTAAACGGCGTGATCCCGGCGCAGACGCCGAGTGGCTGCATCAGCGAGTGGCTGTCGACGCCGGTCCCGACGTTCGCCGAGTGTTCGCCCTTTTGCAGATGCGGAATACCGCAGGCAAACTCCACCACTTCCAGGCCGCGGGTCAGTTCGCCCACCGCGTCGGAGAAGACCTTACCGTGCTCTTCGCTGATGAGGCGGGCCAGGCGATCCATGTTCTCTTCCAGCAGCGCTTTGAAGCGGAACATCACGCGCGAGCGCTTAAGCGGAGCATGACGCGCCCACGCCGGAAACGCCTGCTGCGCGGCGGCAATCGCCTGCTCCGTTTCCTGTGCCGTACTCATCACCACCTGGCGGATCTGCTCGCCGGTGGCCGGGTTGAAGATCGCCTGAACGCGCTGGCCTGAACCGGTGACACATTCGCCGTGAATAAAATTCGCTACCGTCTCCATCCTTAACCTCTCGCTGTTGATACGTGACTGTGACCTGAACACTGTGTGCTGAACACTATATATGAAACAAACATTCCATTTTAAGTTGAAATAAAATAAATGATGATTATTGTGATCAAGGATGGATTTTTATGTTAACAGCCAGCACCACTGACGCCGCGTGCGCTATTAAGGGATTTCGGGCGAGGAAATGACTGAAGCTTCTGTTTCATTTTTGCTGCCAGATGGATGGCCGACATTTAAAAGACGCGGTTTTGCGTTTAGAATCATATGACTGTATTTGGGGGAAAAGATGACGACAGCAACCAGCCTGAACGAACTGCAGCAGCAAATCCGCGATCGCTACGATAGCCTGAGCAAGAGGCTGCAGCAGGTCTCCCGCTACGTGCTGGACAACACCAACAGCGTGGCCTTCGATACGGTTGCCGTCATTGCCGAGCGCGCCGACGTGCCGCCTTCGACGCTGATCCGCTTTGCCAACGCCTTTGACTTCACCGGCTTCAACGAAATGAAACAGCTGTTTCGCATGAACCTGGTGGAGGAGACCGCCAGCTACAGCGACCGCGCGCGGCTATTTCGCGAGATGGAGAGCGAGGCCGTGCCGGAAACGCCGCTCGATATCCTGCAGGAGTTTGCCCGCTCGAACGCGCAGGCGCTGCAGCAGCTGGCCGCCCGCGCCGAGCCGGAGATGCTGGAGCGCGCGGTACAGCTGCTGGCCGACGCCGACACCATCTACATCGCCGGACTGCGTCGATCCTTTAGCGTCGCCGCGTACCTCACCTATGCTCTGAGCCATCTGGAGTGCCGTCCTATCCTGCTCGACGGCATGGGCGGGATGCTGCGCGAGCAAATCAGCCGCATTAAGGCGCGCGACATCGTGGTGTCGATAAGCTTCTCGCCGTACGCGGAAGAGACGGTGATGGTCAGCGAAACCGCCGCCAGCGTCGGCGCGCGGCAGATCGTGATTACGGACAGCCAGATCAGCCCGCTGGCGACGTTCAGCGACCTCTGCTTTGTGGTGAAAGAGGCGCAGGTGGATGCGTTTCGATCTCAGTCGGCGACGCTGTGCCTGGTGCAATCGCTGGTGGTGGCGCTGGCGTATCGCCGGGATAACAGCGAAAAATAGCTCACTTCCGGCCCGGTCCCCCGGGCCGCGGATTTAATCAGTGAATGCTCTCCTCCATCACGAAAAACAATAAAATAATTCCCCTCCGTAACAACATTTAATCAATTGATTTTCATAATCTAATTGCCATTTCATTTCCGATTCCTTTTGCTTTGCCAATCAATCTGTGAATACCCTCAAGGAATTAACACCACTGAAACAATAATATAACTTTCAGAGGTGACATCATGCTCAATAAAGAACGTCATTACGCAATACTGACCTACCTCAACCGATATGAGCGCGCGACGGTAAGCCATCTCGCTAAAATTTTTGGCGTCACCCGCGAAACTATTCGCAGTGACCTGAATATATTATCGAAAGAAGGGAGCGTTGAGCGTTGCCATGGTGGCGCCCTTATTAAGCGCCGTATTTTTCACACCCAGTCCGTCAATAACCTTGATAGCAATATCATTCATTTTTTTGAATCTGCTCAGTCAAAAAAAACAGCCAAATCTCGACATAAAGGGCGAAAGATGAAAGGCAAAGTCTGTATTTTAGGGTCGTTCAACGTCGATATTATTGCGAATGTGGATCGTTTTCCACAAAGCGGTGAATCGATATTTTCAGAAAATACCATTATCGGGCCGGGGGGAAAAGGCGCGAACCAGGCGCTGGCAGTGAGTAAATGTAATGTGAAAACGCACTTTGTCGGGAAAGTAGGAAACGACCAGTTTAGCCAGATGGCCTATGAGCATCTTACCTCGTCGGCAATTAACAGCTTTATGCTTTATCAGGACAAAGACAAGAAAACCGGCACGGCGCTTATTTATGTTTGTCAGGGCGACGGTGAAAATATGATTGCCATTAGCCCGGGAGCTAATCAATCGATTACCGCAGATGAGGTTGAAGCCATTATTCCGGAGTTAAAAAACTCGGATATCTTTTTAACCCAACTGGAAAACAATTTACCCGCCACGTTCCGGGCCATTGAACTTGCTCGTTTCTGCGATATTAAGGTGGTTTTAAACCCGGCCCCCTTCTCTTCTGAGGTGGCAAGCTGTCTAAAAAACGTTGATTTTCTTACGCCTAATGAAACAGAAGCATCTTTGCTATCGGGTATTGCCGTTACTGATATGGCCAGCGCGAAAGCGGCAGCAAAAGCGATAAAAGCCAAAGGCGTGGGCTGCGTCATTATCACGATGGGAGCCAAAGGCGCGCTTATTTATGACGGCGAGCAGTTTATTCATATTCCTGCGCTAAAAGCGTTATGCGTGGATACAACAGGGGCGGGGGATGCCTTTAACGGTGCATTTACGGCCAGTATGGCCAAAGGAGAGTCTCTCGTTCAGGCCGCAAAATTTGCCTGCGCCTTTGCCTCCCTGGCCGTCGAAAAAGAAGGAGCGTCAAATATGCCAGAGTACAAAGATGTGCTCACTCGTCTGACGCAATATGAAAACATCGCGATTCACATTGAGAAAAATTAACACCACGTTTTTTTTCGCTTTTTTACGTCCGATGCAGGTTATACATTGCATTCGCTGCAACCATTAAAGTAATGGGAGTAAGTTCGATGAAGGCTTTAACTGAAACAAAACCCAGCGAGCGGATATCCCTTGCAAGCCACATGTCACAGCAACGAACCGTTACTCGCGCCGCACGCTTTCGTCAAAAGATGCGCAGGTGGTGGCCATTTTATGTGATGGCGCTGCCGGGAGTGATTTACTTTTTTATCTGGCACTATTTACCCATCTGGGAAACGAAAATCGCTTTTGAGCAATACCGGATCATTCCTCCCAATATTTGGGTTGGCATGCAGTATTTCACCACGCTGATGTCTTCTCCCGTTTTCTGGCAGGTAATACAGAATACGGTCATCATTGGCGCGATGAAACTGGTCTTTATTTTCCCGGTACCCATTATTCTCGCCCTGCTGCTCAATGAGGTGCGTTCATCCGGTTATCGTAAATTCGTCCAGTCGGTCATTTATTTACCGCACTATTTATCATGGGTTGTTATTGCCAGTATTGCTATCGCCACGCTGTCGCCCGTCGACGGCGCGATTAACGACGTCATTAAATCTATGGGATACGACCCGATTCCGTTTATGACGGATACTGGCACGATTCGCTGGGTGCTGGTTTTCACTGAAATGTGGCGCAGCGCCGGATGGGATTCTCTGCTCTATATCGCGGCAATTCTGGCCATTGACCCGCAGCTGTACGAAGCGGCGGAGATGGACGGCGCAGGCCGCTGGCGAAAAATCTGGCATATCACTCTGCCAGCCATTACGCCCACTATCGCAACGCTGTTCATCCTCAACGTCGGGCTGTTCCTGAGCCAGGGCTTTGATCAGGTGTTCAACATGAGCAACGACGTGGTGAACGGGCAGATAGATATCATCGACACCTATGTATACCGCATGGGCCTGCGCACCGGCGAATTCTCACTAGCAACGGCGGCAGGGTTATTCAAAGGCGTGATTGGCATGGTCCTTATCGTGCTGGCTCACAACGTCTCTAAACGCCTGACGGGTAAAGGAGTCTGGTAATGCGCTGGTCATCTCGAAGCACCCCATTTGAACGCATTGAATATGTTCTTATTCTCTCCGTTCTGCTGTTGCTGGTCATCGTTACGCTTCAGCCTATTCTGAATCTGGTAGCCGTCTCCTTCTCAAGCCCGGCGAAGGTCGCAGGCATGAGTGGCCTTGCCATTATCCCGGAGGGTTTCTCACTCGATGTCTGGAAGCTGCTGCTGAGCAATAAGGCCGTTCTTCGCGGGTTTGGAAACGCGATGCTCATCACCGTGGTGGGCACGATCGTCAACGTGATTTTCACCGTGCTGCTGGCCTGGGCGCTGGCGCAAAAACGCCTGCCGGGGCGCCGCCTGCTGTTTATGTTCGTGCTCTTCACGATTGTTTTTGAGCCGGGCATCATTCCCGATTTTTTGGTGATGAAGAAGCTGGGCCTGCTGAACAGCTATTGGTCGGTCATTCTCTATCGCGCTGTTTTCGCATGGTACCTGATCATTCTGGTGCGTCTGTTCGAAGAGATCCCGGAAGAGCTGCTGGAAGCCGCCGAGCTGGATGGCGCGAATCCTTTCCAGACGCTATGGCACGTCATTCTGCCGGTTGCCAAATCCTCTATTGCCATGATCACGCTGTTTTATATGGTGCTGCACTGGAACGAATTTTTCCGCGCCATGGTGTATCTCAACGATCCGGACAAGTGGCCGCTGCAGGTTGTGCTGCGTCAGTTTGTCGTTGAGGGAGATAAGTTATCCATGGTCGGTGTGGAAAGTATGTCTAACTACACTGATGCCAGCCAGATCAGTATCAAGGCGCTCAAAGCCGGCATGATTACGCTGACGATTGCCCCCCTTATCGCCATCTACCCCATTATTTTGCGCTTCTTCACCAAAGGCACCATGTCCGGTGCGGTGAAGGGTTAACAAGGAGCGATGACGATGAACGTATTCAATACCCTTACCCGCGTCCTGCTGGGCAGTCTGCTGCTGTGTCAGGTTGCGCAGGCAGAGCCGGTGACGATCAGGGTGGTGGAGAAAGATCTGCTCACCACCAACCGGGAAGACGTGGAGCATATCCACCGCATAGAACAGGCGCTGGCGCGGCAGGGTCACGATATCAAAATTGAGATCGTGAATCTCTCCTCCTCCGGCTATTCCGACGTGCTGAACGTGATGCTGCTTTCCGGCACTATCCCAGACCTGATCTACTTCAACGGCAGCGATCAGAAAATGGTTGAGCAAGGCATTCTTGAGGACTGGCGTCCGTGGATCGCAAAGACCCATTATCTGAAAGAGGCGCTGTGGCCGCACAACAAGCTGCGGCTGCAAAACCATCCGACGCTGCTTTATGTCTATCCGCTGCGGGCGCGCCAACCGGTGATCCGCGAAGACTGGCTGCAAAAAAGTGGCTTCGGCGCGTCCCCCAAAACGCTGGAGGAGTACGTTACGCTGTTTAGCGCCATTCACAGCGGTGATTTCAACGGCGATGGCAAAGCGGATACGGCCGGGATCACCTCTGAAAAAGATCTCCGCGATCTGGATGGTTTTTTAAATCCGGCCTTTGGGCTCCGCGCTACGTGGCTTAAGGACGCGCAGGGTCAGTGGACACACGCGCAGATTAGTCCGCAGGAGCGCGACAAGCTGCAGTATTACCACTCACTATATGAGAAAGGACTGCTCTCTTCGCAGTACATCACCACCAACTGGGAGCTGAAAGAAGATCAGTTTTACACCGGTAAAGTGGGCGTCGTTTCCGTCTCATCACCGGGGAACGTGGGGGTCTATCAGGAGAAAATGCGCCAGGTCCACCCGGATGCCACGCTGATGCTGCTCGATCCCCCCAAAGGTCCGGGAGGGCAAGGTCTAGCAGCGGTGGATGTGTCGATGGAGACCCGCGGTTTCGCAATGTCGACGCTGTCGAAGCATAAGAAAGAGGTCATGATTTTGCTTGATTTCCTGGCAAGTCCGGAAGGGCAAATGATGGAGCAGATGGGGTTTGAAGGCACTCACTACGTTCGTAAAGGCGATGCGGTTACCGTCACGCCAAAGATTAATGCCTGGTATCCGCGATTTATCTATGCCGCAAACTGGAAACCGCCAGTGGAGTGGCGCTCGCCCGCCATGCTGCGCTACATCGACAATTCACAACGCTATTTTGCGGCAGACAACGCGTTTATTTTCCCGTCAACCTTTGCGGCCGCGCTCGATTCCACCAGCAGCATTTATAACGAATGGACCTACAAATTTGTCTCAGGCAAGGCCTCGTTCGATATGTGGGATCAATACGTCAATGCCTGGAAATCTGCCGGGGGTAACGCCATGACTCAATACGCACAGGAAAAATTAAAATGACAGATAACTTATCTTTCAGCTCCCGGGTTCTTGGCATGCTCTACGGCGTTGCATTTGGTGATGCGCTGGGTGGCCCGGTCGAGAAACTGTCCGCTCGTCAGATTCAGGAAAAATATGGCAAAGTCACCTCCATCAACCAGCGCTGGCACCGGATGGACGAGCCGTCCTCACGTCGCAATAACCGCATTCGCGGTAATGGGATCATTACCGATGACACGTTAATGACGCTGTGTCTGATGGAGGTGTACGACGAGCTGGGCCGCCATATTGATGCCTGGGACATGGCGGGACCGTTTGTCCGGAAAATCGCCTGGGAACCCCGCTGGGTGCCGGAACTGGACAGAGAAGCGCTGGTCATTGAGCGCCTGTTTTACCCAGAAAAATGGATATTTCACCGTCTGCAGCTTGCGGCCTGCGATCCTCGTCAGGGCGGGGTTGGTAATATGGTCAACTGCGGTGCCGCCATGTACGCCGCGCCCATCGGCGTAATTAACGCCTGTAACCCCACCGCCGCCTATCAGGAGGCTATCAACTTTACGCTGGGGCACCAGCAGAGCTATGGGCTGGAAGCAGCTGGCGTGTTCGCCGCCTGCGTCTCGGCGGCGTTCATCCCGGGGATCACCCTGGATGCCATCATTGATATTGCCCTACAGCTGGCAAAAGACGGCACGCGTAAGGCTATCAACGCCACGCTGGATGTCGCCTGCTGCTACCGCGGGCAACCCTGGGATTACCTGCAGGTTGTCGATGCGCTCCACGAGGCGCTTCTGCCCTGGTCTCCAATGGGTGATGACCTGATGCACGGACCGGAAAAAGCCGGGGTGCCGACCATGGCGTACCAGCCTTCACGTCTGATGTCGATCGAAGAACTCCCCATGGCGCTGGCGTTCTGCCTGCTTCGGGAAGGCGACTTCCGTGGCGCGGTAGAAGATTCCATCAACTCGGGGCGCGACACAGATTCTATCGGGGTCATGAGCGGAGCCATTCTCGGTGCCCTGCACGGTAACACCATTATCGAGCCGGACGTGCTTGCCGGGATTGAACACGCCAACCGCCTCGATCTTCGCGACGCCGCGCGACGCTTTACTGAAACAGCGCAGCGCATTATTCAGCAGGATCTCTGTGCCGCAGAGGAATACCGCCAGCACGTCACCCCGTTTTTGCAACCGGAGCATCGCGCCGGTCGAGGAGAGTAACATGAGCCAAATCGTATTGAACCACCTGGGTAAATCCTACGGCAACGTCAGCATCATCAAAGACATCTCGTTGAATATTCATGAAGGTGAATTTATTGTGCTGGTCGGCCCTTCCGGGTGCGGTAAATCCACGCTTTTGCGGATGATAGCCGGACTTGAGGATATCACCTCTGGCGAGCTGCTCATGCAGGGCGAAGTGGTGACCACCCTGCCCGCAAAAAAACGCGATATTGCGATGGTATTCCAGAGCTACGCGCTCTACCCGCACATGAAAGTGCGGGACAACATGAGCTTTGCCTTAAAACTCGCCAACGTGCCCAAAGCAGAGCGCATGGCGCGGGTTGAAGAAGCGGCTGAAATTCTCGGGCTGACACATCTCCTTGACCGGGTGCCGCGTGAGCTTTCCGGGGGTCAGCGCCAGCGCGTCGCAATGGGCCGGGCCATTGTCCGCGATCCGAAAGCCTTTTTGTTCGATGAACCGCTGTCCAACCTGGACGCTAAACTGCGCCATAAAATGCGCGGCGAAATTCGCAAGCTCCACCAGCGAATCGGGCGCACGACAATCTATGTCACCCACGATCAAACCGAAGCAATGACCATGGCGGATCGCATCGTGGTGCTGAATGCAGGCAATATTGAACAGGTCGGGACACCGGAAGAGCTTTATCATAATCCGGACAACCTCTTTGTCGCAGGATTTATTGGCACCCCGGAGATCAACACCCTAAAAGGCGTAATCCAGGCCGATAGCGTGGTGCTGGCGAACGGCTACCGCTTCCCCTGCCCGCTCAAGTCCTATATTGACGGGATGAAGATCGTCTGCGCTATTCGTCCACATCACCTTCGAATCAGCAATACCGGGGTAGCAGCAGAAATTGTACTGGTCGAGATGACCGGCGAAGGGCAGGAGATTCTGGTTCGCGTCGGCGACCAGGAGATGATTGTCGTGTCGCATGAAAAACTGGATGTCAGCCCTGGCGATGCGGTATTGCTGGAAGCCGAGCTCTCCAGGGTCTTCCTGTTTGAGGAGAAAAGTGGGCGCAGGTTGCGTACGTAAATTACAAAAAAGCCCGCATCATGCGGGCTTTTTTTAATGCAGGGGGATTATTCCCACTCAATCGTAGCCGGTGGCTTACCGCTGATGTCATACACCACGCGGGAAATGCCGTTCACTTCGTTGATAATGCGGTTAGACACGCGGCCCAGGAAGTCATACGGCAGGTGCGCCCAGTGCGCGGTCATGAAGTCGATGGTTTCTACCGCACGCAGGGAAACAACCCAGTCGTACTTACGGCCATCGCCCATCACGCCAACGGAGCGAACCGGCAGGAACACGGTGAACGCCTGGCTTACTTTGTTGTACAGGTCAGCTTTGTGCAGTTCTTCGATGAAGATCGCGTCCGCACGACGCAGCAGGTCGCAGTACTCTTTCTTCACTTCACCCAGCACGCGCACGCCAAGACCCGGGCCCGGGAACGGGTGACGGTAGAGCATGTCGTACGGCAGACCCAGTTCCAGACCGATCTTACGCACTTCGTCTTTGAACAGCTCGCGCAGCGGCTCAACCAGGCCCATCTTCATCTCTTTCGGCAGGCCACCCACGTTGTGGTGAGATTTGATGACGTGTGCTTTACCGGTTGCGGAGGCCGCAGACTCGATCACGTCAGGGTAGATGGTACCCTGCGCCAGCCACTTCACGTCGTCCAGCTTCAGCGCTTCTTCGTCGAACACTTCAACGAACACGCGGCCGATGATCTTACGTTTCGCTTCCGGATCGTTCTCGCCTTTCAGCGCGTCCAGGAAGCGCTGCTCGCCTTCCACGTGAACGATGTTCAGACCGAAGTTGTCGCCGAACATGTCCATAACCTGCTGGGCTTCGTTCAGACGAAGCAGGCCGTTGTCCACGAAGACGCAGGTCAGGTTTTTACCGATGGCGCGGTGCAGCAGCATCGCGGTCACGGAGGAGTCCACGCCGCCGGAGAGGCCGAGGATCACTTTGTCATCGCCAACCTGCTGGCGGATACGCTCAACGGCGTCGTCGATGATTTTTGCCGGGGTCCACAGGGCTTCACACTGGCAGATGTCGCGCACGAAGCGCTCCAGCATGCGCATACCCTGACGGGTGTGGGTCACTTCCGGGTGGAACTGCACGCCGTAGAAACGTTTTTCTTCGTTCGCCATGATGGCAAACGGGCAGCTCTCGGTGCTGGCAACGGTCACGAAGTCAGACGGGATAGCGGTGACTTTGTCGCCGTGGCTCATCCACACGTCCAGCAGCGGTTTGCCGTCTGCGGTCAGGGAGTCTTCGATACCGCGCACCAGCGCGCTGTCGTTAACCACTTCAACCTGCGCATAGCCGAACTCGCGCTCGCTGGAGCCTTCTACGTGGCCGCCCAGCTGCATGGCCATGGTCTGCATACCGTAGCAAACGCCGAATACCGGCACGCCAGCTTCGAATACGTACTGCGGCGCGCGCGGGCTGTTTTCTTCGGTGGTGCTTTCCGGGCCGCCGGACAGGATGATGCCGCTTGGATTGAATTCGCGAATCTGTGCTTCCGTGACATCCCACGCCCACAGTTCACAGTAAACGCCCAGTTCACGCACGCGACGCGCCACCAGCTGAGTGTACTGAGAACCAAAGTCCAGGATGAGAATGCGATGTTTATGAATGTTTTCCGTCATTGACGCTAATTCCGAGGCAAGTGAAACAAAAACAGAGCGCCCGGCAGAAGCCGGGCGCGGAAATTAATCAGGAGCCCAGACGGTAGTTCGGGGACTCTTTGGTGATCGTCACGTCGTGAACGTGGCTCTCCTGGATACCCGCACCGCTGATGCGTACGAATTCCGCTTTAGTACGCAGCAGGTCAATGGTACCACAGCCGGTCAGACCCATACAGGAGCGCAGGCCGCCCATCTGCTGGTGAATGATCTCTTTCAGACGGCCTTTATAGGCAACGCGACCTTCGATACCTTCCGGCACCAGTTTGTCAGCGGCGTTATCGGTCTGGAAGTAACGGTCAGAGGAACCTTTGGACATCGCGCCCAGGGAACCCATACCGCGGTAAGATTTGTAAGAACGGCCCTGGTAGAGTTCGATTTCACCCGGGGATTCTTCGGTACCGGCCAGCATAGAGCCTACCATCACCGCCGCTGCGCCCGCAGCGATCGCTTTCGCGATGTCGCCAGAGAAGCGGATACCGCCGTCAGCGATAACCGGAATACCGGTGCCTTCCAGCGCTTCAACCGCGTCAGACACCGCGGTGATCTGCGGAACGCCCACGCCGGTCACGATGCGCGTGGTACAGATAGAGCCAGGACCGATACCTACTTTCACCGCGCTGCAGCCAGCGTCAGCCAGCGCGCGAGCGCCTGCGCCCGTTGCCACGTTACCGCCGATGATCTGCAGATCAGGGTATTTGGCACGGGTATCACGGATACGCTGCAGAACGCCTTCAGAGTGGCCGTGAGAGGAGTCAATCAGCAGGACGTCAACGCCCGCGGCAACCAGCGCGTCAACACGCTCTTCGTTACCGGCACCTGCGCCAACCGCAGCGCCAACGCGCAGACGGCCATGCTCGTCTTTACAGGCGTTAGGCTTACGTTCTGCTTTCTGGAAATCTTTAACGGTGATCATGCCGCGCAGGTGGAAGTTGCTGTCAACAACCAGCGCTTTTTCAACGCGTTTTTCGTGCATTTTTGCCAGCACCACGTCGCGGGTTTCACCTTCGCGAACGGTAACCAGACGCTCTTTTGGCGTCATGTACACGCTGACAGGCTGGTTCAGGTCAGTCACGAAACGCACGTCACGACCGGTAATAATACCGACCAGCTCGTTCTCTTCGGTCACCACCGGGTAACCGGCGAAGCCGTTACGCTCGGTCAGGGCTTTCACTTCGTGCAGGGTGGTGGTTGGCAGAACGGTCTGTGGATCGGACACGATGCCGGATTCATGTTTCTTCACGCGGCGAACTTCTTCCGCCTGACGTTCGATAGACATGTTTTTGTGAATAAAGCCAATGCCACCTTCCTGTGCCAGGGCAATTGCCAGGCGCGCTTCAGTCACGGTGTCCATTGCCGCAGAGAGCATAGGAATGTTCAGGCGAATGGTTTTCGTCAACTGCGTGCTGAGATCGGCAGTATTCGGCAGAACGGTGGAATGAGCGGGAACGAGGAGGACGTCGTCAAACGTCAGTGCTTCTTTAGCGATACGTAGCATGGGCAATATCTCTGACCTGGGTGGTTAAATATTGCCGTGGCATTATACAGAGCGTAACCGATTGCATCTACACTTTTTTATAAAAAAGCTTGCGATTGCCTCTCAGCAGGTTACTATCGACTGAATAACTTGCTGATTTAGAATTTGATCCCGCTCACATGTTATCCTCTCAATCCCCCTCAATTTATACCGTCAGCCGCCTTAATCAGACGGTGCGTTTGCTGCTTGAGCAGGAAATGGGGCAGGTCTGGATCAGCGGTGAAATCTCTAACTTCACGCAGCCCTCCTCCGGCCACTGGTACTTTACGCTAAAAGACGATACCGCCCAGGTGCGCTGTGCGATGTTCCGCAACAGCAACCGCCGCGTGACGTTCCGTCCACAGCACGGCCAGCAGGTTCTGGTGCGCGCCAATATCACCCTCTATGAGCCGCGTGGTGATTATCAGATTATCGTCGAGAGCATGCAGCCTGCGGGCGAAGGTCTGCTGCAGCAGAAGTACGAACAGTTAAAGGCTAAGCTCTCGGAAGAGGGACTTTTCGACCAGCAGTTCAAAAAGCCGCTGCCCTCCCCTGCCCACTGCGTGGGGGTCATCACCTCGAAAACCGGTGCGGCACTGCACGATATTTTGCACGTTCTGAAGCGTCGCGACCCTTCCCTGCCCGTCATTATCTACCCGACCGCCGTGCAGGGTGACGATGCGCCGGGGCAGATTGTGCGCGCCATAGCGCTGGCGAACGCGCGTCAGGAGTGCGACGTCTTAATCGTCGGACGCGGCGGCGGCTCGCTGGAAGACTTGTGGAGCTTTAACGACGAGCGCGTGGCGCGGGCAATCTTTGCCAGCCTTATCCCCGTGGTGAGCGCCGTCGGCCACGAAACGGACGTGACGATCGCCGATTTTGTCGCGGATCTCCGCGCGCCGACGCCGTCCGCGGCGGCGGAAGTGGTCAGCCGCAACCAGCTGGAGCTGCTGCGTCAGATCCAGAGCGGCCAGCAGCGTCTGGAGATGGCGATGGACTACTACCTCGCCAACCGGACCCGGCGCTTTACCCAGCTTCATCACCGTCTACAGCAGCAGCACCCGCAGCTGCGCCTGGCGCGTCAGCAGACCGTACTGGAGCGCCTGCGCCAGCGCATGAACGTGGCGGTGGACACCCAGATCAAGCGCGCGGTGTCGCGCCAGCAGCGCGTGACGCAGCGTCTGAACCAGCAGAATCCGCAGCCGAAAATTTATCGTGCGCAAACGCGGATTCAGCAGCTGGAGTACCGTCTGGCGGAAACTCTCCGCGCGCGACTGAGCGCCACCCGGGAACGCTTTGGCAATGCGGTGACCCACCTTGAAGCGGTCAGCCCTCTCTCCACGCTGGCGCGCGGCTATAGCGTGACGACGGCAACGGACGGCAAGGTGCTCAAGCAAACCAAACAGGTGAGTACTGGTGATGTGCTGACGACGCGTCTGTCGGACGGCTGGGTAGAAAGCGAAGTGAAATCAATTAAACCGGTGAAAAAGACGCGTCAGCGTAAAACCGGATAATTCTTCGCCGGTTACTTACTATACTGCTGCTATTCCCTTTTTTAATAAGGAGAGCAGCATGCCCCATCTTCATAGCGTTATTCCCCCGTATATTCTTCGCCGTATTATCGAAAGCGGTTCCGAACCGCAGCAGCGCTGTGCCCGCCAGACCTTAACCCACGTCCAGACGCTGATGGCCCATATGCCGGGCAAACCCGCCGCGCCGCACGTGAATAAAGCCGGACAGCTGGAGCGTGATATCTACGACGCGAAGCAGACCCAGGAGCTGCCGGGTACGCAGGTGCGTTATGAAGGTCAGCCGTCGAACGGCGATGTGGCGGTAGACGAAGCGTACGAGTATTTGGGTATTACCCATGATTTCTTCTGGAAGGAATATCAGCGCGATTCGCTCGATAACAAAGGGCTTATTTTAACCGGCACCGTTCACTACGGTCGGGAATATCAGAACGCCTTCTGGAACGGTCAGCAGATGGTATTTGGCGACGGCGACGGGGAAATATTTAACCGCTTTACCATCGCCATAGACGTCGTGGCGCATGAGCTGAGCCACGGCGTGACCGAGACCGAAGCCGGGCTTATCTACTTTGAGCAGTCCGGCGCGCTGAACGAGTCGCTGTCGGACGTGTTTGGCTCACTGGTGAAGCAGTACCGTCTGAAGCAAACCGCCGATAAAGCGGACTGGCTGATTGGTGAAGGGCTGCTGGCAAAAGGCATCAACGGCAAAGGGCTGCGCTCGATGTCTGAACCGGGCACCGCCTACAACGATCCGCTGCTCGGCAAAGACCCGCAGCCTGCACACATGAAGGATTTCATCAAAACGCGTGAGGATAACGGCGGCGTGCACTTGAACTCCGGCATCCCCAACCGGGCATTTTATCTGGCCGCGACGGCGATCGGTGGCTACGCCTGGGAAAAAGCGGGGTATGCCTGGTACGACACGGTTTGCGATCGCAATCTGGCGCAGGATGCGGATTTTGAGGCCTTCGCAAAACTGACGGTAGCACACGGAGAAAAACGCTCCGGCGGTGACGTTGGGGCGGCCATAAAACAAGCCTGGGAACAGGTGGGAGTGTTGTAAATGCAGGTTCCGGAACTGACGGATGACGCCGTGGTTGAGCTGGCCCGGGAAGGCGGCGTCGCCTATATTCCCAAGCTGAGCGGCCAGCGCACCATCGCGCTCTCCTCGCTCAATGAGGCCCAGCGCCAGCGCCTGGTCAGCATCCTGGAGCAGGCCTTTCCGCGCGGTCAGCCGCCGGGACAGGCCTCGTCACCCGGCAGCGGCGACCAGCGCTATTTCCGCATCCAGATTATCTGGACCGGGCAAAATCAGGCGCACTATGCCGATATCATCGTGCTGGTGCCGGAGCAGGAAGCACCCGAGTCGCTGGTCGAGCTGTGGCAGAAAGGCGAAGGCTGCGTGTGTGATTAACCTTCGGCCCGAACAAACTCCACGCGTTTTTTGGAGATAAGACCGTGGCCGTTCTGGCAGAAATAATCCACGGCCCCGCAGGCTTTTAAGACCTGGAGTGGCTGATGGCACTCCGGGCAGCGGGCTTCAAGCGCAATATCCTTATTACAGCTCTCGCAGTGTGCCATCCCGTTCAGGGGCTCAAGCGGTGCCTGGCAATCCGGGCAGGTAATCGTCATGGTGACTCCTTAAAAGCATTCTGGTCTGCGATCATTTTACCACGTCGCGTTCAGTGCGGGCCACGCAGCTGTTGCTGCAAGGTCAGCAGCAGCTCAACTTCCTCGACTCGGCGACGCGTCGTGCGGCTCACCTCGTGCGGATCCCGTTCAAAAAGACTGCTGGTGCCCAGAATGTGCCCGGCAAGACAGTGCTCGTAGAGTGTCCCGGGGATATGCCAGCGCTCAATATCCTTACCCTCAATCAGCTCAAGCACATCCTCCGCGCCGCGCCGGTCGTAGCTAATGATGCGCCCGTCGCGCAAACAGAGCCGTAATCCTTTTTGCCCGCCCGCGGGTCCCGCGTATTTGTTCAGCCAGATATCCACCGGCACGCCGCTGATGCGGCCCTGAAGATGCGCCTCGCCCTCCGCCGTGGACATGTCGCCTTTTGCGATAGCGCGGCCCAGGCGATCTTTAGCCGTGACGACCTGCAGGGTCATATCATCACTTCCGCCCAGATAACGCACCGTTTCGCGCAGCATCGCCAGCACGTGCGTACCGATATCCAGAATCACGCCGTCCGGGTGGCGAAGCGTACGCGCGTCCGGCTCGCCGGTAGCAAAGTTAAGCGCGATGGGTTCTCCTGCGGCGTTAACTCCGCTCGGCTCCTGCAAAAAGCCGTCTATTTTGACGATGTCAGAGACGCTGCCAACCAGCGACCGCTTTACCGTTTCGATGCGCGCCATCCAGTGATCGAGCGCCAGCACGCGGGAAGCAGCGTCGGGGTTTGCCAGAAGCGCGTTGAGCTTTTCGATTTGGGGAAGCGTGGCGACGATCGGTTTTTCAATCACAATCCGCGGAACGGCCGAGGCTATGGCCTGTTCCAGCACCTCGAGGTGGTGCAGCGATGCGGTGGTAATAAAGAGAGTATCAAGCGGTACGGCGAGAAGTTCCGTAAGCGAAGCGCAGCGCGTGACGCCTTCAGGCTGCCTGGTGGGGAGAACATCAAATCCAAAACAATGAACCGCGTGACCATAAAGGCGACGTAAGGCGGGCAGATACGCGGTTTCCACGACCGCACCAAGACCGACAAATCCTAACTGCATAGTTTCACCTCAGGGAATCGATGCCGGGGCATAACGCCGCCCCGGCAAGCCCGAGGTTTATGAGGCGTTAGCAGCCGGTTTAGTCTGCGCATTTTCCAGCATGCGACGTACCGGAACAATGAGGACGATCAGTACCGCGGCACAAATCAGCAGTGCGACGGAGCAGCGCGCAAAGAGATCCGGCAGCATATCCAGCTGGTCGGCCTTCACGTGGCCGCCAATCAGACCCGCCGCCAGGTTACCCAGCGCGCTCGCACAGAACCACAGCCCCATCATCTGGCCGCGCATTCTCTCCGGCGCCAGCAGCGTCATGGTCGCCAGGCCAATCGGGCTGAGACACAGCTCGCCGAGCGTCAGCATCAGGATACTGCCCACCAGCCAGAACGGCGATACGCCCGCCCCACCGCTGCTCAGCACGTTCTGTGCCGCCAGCATCATCAGGCCAAAGCCCGCTGCGGCACACAGGATACCGATAACAAACTTGGTGATGCTGCTCGGACGAATGTTCATGCTCGCCAGCTTCGGCCACGCCCAGCTGAACACCGGTGCCAGCAGGATGATGAACAGGGCGTTGATTGACTGGAACCACACCGCCGGGATTTCGAAATCGCCGATCATGCGGTTAGTGTAGTCGTTGGCAAACAGGTTGAACGAGGTTGGCTTCTGCTCGAACGCGGACCAGAAGAACGCCGCGGAGATCAGCAGAATAAAGCAGACCAGCAGTCTGGCGCGCTCTTTACGGTTCAGTCCAGCAAAAACAAACAGATAAATAAAGTAGAGGGCAACGGATGCCGCAATCACGTAGACCAGCACGCTGGCTACCGCGACCGGATTAATCACAATCACGCCCTGCGCAATCAGCGTCACGATCGTTGCCACGCCTGCCGCCAGCGCCAGCAGCCAGGCGCCCACGCCGTTACGCTTCACCACCGGGCTGTTCCAGGTGGAGTCGAGACCGACTTCGCCGTCATAGCGTTTCATGGCCGGAACGGCAAACACGCGGAAGATAATCAGCGCCACCAGCATCCCGATACCGCCAATGCCAAAGCCCCAGTGCCAGCCGTGGGTTTTAATCAGCCAGCCGGAAATCAGCGGCGCGATGAACGAGCCCATGTTGATACCCATATAGAACAGCGAGAAGCCGCCGTCGCGACGCGCGTCGCCTTTTTTATAAAGGGTACCGACCATTACCGAGATACAGGTCTTAAACAGCCCGGAGCCGAGCACGATGAACATCAGGCCGATAAAGAACAGGTTATTGCCCATGATGGCCGAGAGCGCAATCGACAGGTGACCGAGCGCAATCAGGATCGAACCGTACCAGACGGCTCTCTGCTGGCCGAGCCAGTTATCCGCCAGCCAGCCGCCCGGCAGCGCGGCCAGGTACATGGTGCCGGCAAAGATACCGACAATCGCCGAGGCGTTTTCACGCGCCAGGCCCATCCCGCCGTCATAGACGGTGGCGGCCATAAACAGGATCAGTAACGGACGAATGCCGTAAAACGAGAAACGCTCCCACATCTCGGTGAAGAACAGCGAACCGAGCGGATACGGGTGGCCGAAGAACGTTCGGCTTTCTTTTTGATTAACAGAGGATTGCATAATTCTCCCGAAAGGTATGTCGTCGTGCTTGTAAACACCAGCATGTACGCCGGCCAGTTACGTATCTGGCCGATTTTTTACATGCGGCGAAAAGTTGGTTAACCATTTGATAACCAGGCGCTAGTTTTGTCTAGTACCGGGCCCTGGACTTTAAGATGAAAATTCGACGATTGTCTACTTTCTTAGATTTAAACTTGGTTAAAAGTGAATAGTGATTGACTTCACACAGAGAAAACCGGCGGTATGAATGGGCAAAAAAAAGCCCGCGAGAGTCGCGGGCTTTCGTGCGTTCAGCAAAGCTTATTTGCTTTTCTTAATGTGCTTAATCAGACGCTTACGCTTGCGCATCTGGTTCGGCGTCAGGGTGTTGCGCTTGTTGGCGAACGGGTTTTCCCCTTCCTTGAACTGGATACGGATAGGCGTGCCCATCACGTCCAGCGATTTACGGAAGTAGTTCATCAGATAGCGCTTGTAGGAATCCGGCAGGTCTTTCACCTGGTTGCCGTGGATCACCACAATTGGCGGGTTATAACCACCGGCGTGGGCGTATTTCAGCTTCACGCGACGGCCGCGCACCAGCGGCGGCTGATGGTCTTCCGCAGCCATATTCATGATACGGGTCAGCATGGCGGTGCTCTGACGACGGGTGGAGCTGTCGTACGCTTCGCGCACGGATTCGAACAGGTTACCCACGCCGCTGCCGTGCAGCGCAGAGATGAAGTGTACGCGAGCAAAGTCGATAAAGCCCAGACGGAAGTCGAGGGTCTCTTTCACCTGCTCTCGCACTTCATTGCTCAGGCCATCCCATTTGTTGACCACGATAACCAGTGAGCGCCCACTATTGAGGATAAAGCCGAGCAGAGAGAGGTCCTGATCGGAGATCCCTTCGCGTGCGTCGATAACCAGCAGCACGACGTTGGCATCTTCAATCGCCTGCAGGGTTTTGATAACGGAGAATTTTTCCACCACATCGGTGATTTTCCCGCGCTTACGCACCCCGGCGGTGTCGATGAGGACATACTCACGCTCATCGCGCTGCATCGGGATGTAGATACTGTCGCGGGTGGTACCCGGCATATCGTAAACGACCACGCGCTCTTCACCCAGAATACGGTTAGTAAGTGTAGACTTACCTACGTTTGGACGGCCTACGATGGCCAGCTTGATCGGCAGATCCTGCGGGTTGAAGTCGTCTTCAGGCTCTTCTTCTTCGCCCGCTTCGCCGTCTTCAAACTGCGCCCAGTATTCCGCGTCTTCGTCCACCTCTTCCGGCGGGTTCACTTCGTCAACCCACGGCAGCAGAACGGTTTCCAGCAGGCTGGTGACGCCACGGCCATGCGATGCCGCGATAGGGTAGATCTCACCCAGACCCAGTGACCAGAAATCTGCGATGGCCTGATCGGCATCGATGCCGTCAGTTTTGTTCGCCACCAGGAAGGTTGGCTTTTCGCGTGAACGCAGGTGTTTAGCGATAGCGGAGTCCGCCGGCATCAGGCCAGCGCGCGCGTCCACCATGAACAGCACCACGTCCGCTTCTTCAATCGCCAGCAGCGACTGTTCCGCCATGCGGGTTTCCACGCCGTCTTCTGTGCCGTCAATACCACCGGTATCAATACAGATGAACTCGCGTCCTTCCACCTCTGCACGACCGTACTTACGGTCACGCGTCAGCCCCGGGAAATCCGCAACCAGCGCATCACGGGTGCGTGTTAAACGGTTAAAAAGAGTGGATTTTCCAACGTTAGGGCGCCCGACAAGCGCGACCACAGGTACCATGTTTGAAGCCTCATAAAATTCAAAATAACGTCGCTTTCGCGGCGTTTTTAAAAATGTCAAAACGGCTCCTGAGTGAACAGGAGCCGTTTAGTATACTACAACCGCCGGGTAATTAACGCGTGATCGCGTACAGCGTGCCGTCTTTTGCCTGAATCAGCAGTTTGCCGTCGGCCACAACCGGGTCGGTCAGGAAACCGGAGCTGTCGACTTTTTGCTGCGCAACAAAGCGGCCGTTATCCGGATCGATCCAGTGCATATACCCTTCGCTGTCGCCCACAACCAGACTACCGTTGTACAGCGCTGGCGCAGTCAGCAGACGGTGCAGCAGATCGCTTTGCGTCCACAGCGTCACGCCGCCTTCGGTGCTCAGGGCCAGCAGACGGTCGTTCTGGTCAACCATATAGATGCGGTTACCCTCAACGATGAAATCATTCACCGAGCCCAGCTCACGTTTCCACATGATCTGGCCGCTGCGCAGATCCAGCGCGGTCAGGTTGCCGTTGTAGGCCAGCGCGTAAACCACACCGTTAACGATGACCGGCGTTGTGTCCACGTCGCTCAGACGGTCAATTTCCGTTGAGCCAGTGGCCTGAGAGATACGCTGCTGCCAGATCATCTGGCCCTGCTGCATCAGCACGGCGCTTACGCGACCGTTGTCGCCGCCGACAATGGCAGCACCAAATGCGGTAGCCGGGGCAGATTCGCCACGCAGAGAGAGCGCAGGCATATCCAGGTTAACGGTCCATTTCACCAGGCCGTCCGCTTCGTTCAGCGCCTGCAGCTGGCCGTTGCTGGTATGAATCAGCACCAGGCCATCGCTCACCACCGGACGAGAGAGGGATTCACCCGCCACGGTCGTTTGCCAGGCAATGGAACCGTCGCTGCTGTTCAGGGCATAAACCTGCGCTTTTTCGCTGCCCACGTAGACGTGGCCACCGGCAACGGTCAGGCCGCCAGACAGCAGTGCAGGCTTACGGGAGAACCAGCCGTCTTTTTCCGCCAGGTTAACGGACCACACTTCTTTTCCGTCATCCGCGTTCACCGCTTTCACGGTACCTTTGCGATCGGCCGCATAGACAACGCTGTCTGCATATGCAGGATGAAGGTTGGAATAGAAATCACCAATCCCATTGCCCACGGAGACATCCCACGCGGTGGATGGGGTAAACTGGTTTTCAACCGTCGGCAGTGGGGACATTTTCACAACGTCTTCTTCGCCACTGAACAGTGAACAACCACTCAATAACGTAACAGAAAGCAGTCCTGGCAGAAGTAATTTACGCAATTGCATCGGGTCCCTCTCAGACGGACAAATTATTTATTTTCATCTGCATCATTTCGCTCAGCGCAGGTGAGGCATTGCTCTCGACGCCAGCTTGCCACGCTTTACGCGCGCCCGCTTTGTCACCTTTGCTCAGCAGTGCTTCACCGCGCAGATCGGCAACGATGGCAGCAAAACCTTCGCCTTTGATGGTATCGAGCGTTTTCAGCGCATCGTCAGCTTTTTTCTGCTGAACCTGAATACGTGCCAGGCGCAGATTGATCACCGCTTTCAGATTTTCATCACTGGCGGCAGCAAGGCCCTGAGACAGCTGAGCAACGGCTTTATCCAGTTCGTTCTTATCAACGTACTGCTGAGCCACTTCCAGCGCAGCCAGTGCACCGTAGGTGTTTTTGTTGTCAGCCGCAAATTTTTCTGCTGCCGTCAGCGTTTGCGGCTGATCGGCACGAATTGCGCTCACGGTATTTTCATAGGACAGGGACGCGCCGCGCGCGGAATCCGCCTGATGATTGTTCCAGTAACGCCAGCCTACCAGCGCACCGACACCTAAAATAACCCCAACAACCAGCGCTTTGCCGTTTTCAGCAAAGAAGCGTTTAATCGCGTCGACCTGATCGTGTTCGTTCTCGTAAATTTCCACGCAGTCCTTCTCCTTAGCCCAATAGAGTGCGCAAGTGCGCCGCAACGCCGTCCTGCGTTACTGTTGTCTGCTCACCAGAGCGCAGGTCTTTCACCACCACTTCGCCGTTGGCCACTTCGGACTCACCCAGCACCAGTGCGATACTTGCGCCCCACTTATCGGCACGAGCAAACTGTTTTTTGAAGTTGCCGCCGCCATGGTTGGTCATCAGCTTAACGCCCGGCAGCGCATCGCGCACGCGTTCGGCAAGCTGCATCGCCGCAGACTGCGTTTCCGCACCTGAGGCCACCAGGTATATATCGACAACGGAATCTGCTTTAAATTCCGGATTAACTGCCTGAACCAGCAAAACAAGTCGCTCAAGACCCATCGCGAAGCCAACCGCAGGCGCAGCGCGACCGCCAAGTTGCTCAACCAGACCGTCGTAACGGCCGCCCGCGCACACGGTGCCCTGAGAGCCGAGGCTGGTGGTGACCCACTCAAACACGGTACGGTTGTAGTAGTCCAGACCGCGCACCAGACGCTGGTTTACGGTGTAGGCGATGCCCGCCGCTTCAAGCAGCTTGCACAGGCCCGCGAAGTGTTCGCGAGATTCTTCATCCAGGTAATCACCCAGCGCAGGCGCATCGTTCAGCAGTGCCTGAACATCGGCGTTTTTGGAATCCAGAACGCGCAGCGGGTTGCTGTACATGCGACGTTTGCAGTCTTCGTCCAGTTTCTCTTTATGCTGTTCCAGGAACGCCACCAGCGCATCGCGGTAGTTCGCACGCGCTTCCAGAGAACCGATAGAGTTCAGCTCGAGGGAAACGTGATCGGCGATACCGAGCGCACGCCACCAGCGGGCGGTCAGCATAATCAGTTCAGCGTCGATGTCCGGGCCCTGCAGGCCAAAGACTTCCACACCCAGCTGATTAAACTGGCGATAACGCCCTTTCTGAGGACGTTCGTGGCGGAACATCGGGCCGATATACCACAGACGCTGCTCCTGATTGTACAGAAGACCATGTTCGATGCCGGCGCGTACGCAGCCCGCCGTACCTTCCGGACGCAGGGTCAGGCTGTCGCCGTTGCGGTCCTCAAAGGTGTACATCTCTTTTTCAACCACGTCGGTCACTTCACCGATCGCGCGTTTGAATAACGGGGTCTGCTCTACAATCGGCAAACGGATTTCGCTGTAACCGTAGCTGCCGAGCACCTGCTTCAGTGTGCCTTCAATGCGCTGCCAGATGGCGGTTTCGCCAGGCAGATAATCGTTCATGCCGCGGATGGCTTGAATGTTTTTTGCCACGTTTATTCTCTTTCTATATACAAAAAAAACCCAAAGAATGGGTTCAATCATACATGGGAAGCGGCACGCTTCCCATCACGTTATTTTTCAACCTGCTGAACGCTGATACGCTGTGTTTCGTCCATCATGGCGGCTTTGGCGCGGATGCGGGCTTCAAGCTGGTCGATCATGTCGCTATTATCCAGACGATCTTTTCGAACGCCATCTTCATAGAGACCACTTTTCTTGTTACCGCCGGTCACGCCCAGGGTTGACACCAGGGCTTCACCCGGACCGTTCACCACGCAGCCGATGATGGAGACGTCCATCGGGGTGATAATGTCTTCCAGACGTTGCTCCAGGGCATTCACCGTACCGATCACATCGAACTCCTGACGTGAACAGGTTGGGCAGGCAATGAAGTTGATCCCACGCGCGCGAATACGCAGTGATTTCAGGATATCGAAGCCGACCTTGATCTCTTCGACAGGATCCGCCGCCAGCGAGACGCGCAGGGTGTCACCGATCCCTTCAGAGAGCAGCAGCCCCAGACCGATCGCGGATTTTACCGAGCCGCTACGCAGGCCGCCCGCTTCGGTGATCCCGAGGTGCAGAGGCTGATCGATCTGCTTTGCCAGCAGGCGATAAGATTCTACGGCCAGGAACACGTCGGACGCTTTTACGCTGACTTTGAACTGATCGAAGTTAAGGCGATCGAGATGATCGACGTGACGCATCGCGGATTCGAGCAGCGCCTGCGGCGTAGGCTCACCGTATTTTTCCTGCAGATCTTTTTCCAGGGAACCGGCGTTAACGCCGATACGGATAGGAATATTTTTATCGCGGGCGCAGTCCACGACCATGCGGATACGCTCTTCGTTACCGATGTTGCCCGGGTTAATACGCAGGCAATCGACGCCGTATTCGGCCACTTTCAGTGCGATGCGGTAGTCGAAGTGAATATCCGCCACCAGCGGAACGCTGACCTGCTGTTTGATCAGTTTGAACGCCTCAGCCGCATCCATGGTCGGGACGGAGACGCGAACAATGTCCGCGCCGACACGTTCTAATGCTTTGATTTGATTGACCGTCGCTTCCACATCGGTGGTGCGCGTATTGGTCATCGACTGAACGGCGATAGGTGCCCCATCGCCGATTGGCACATTCCCAACGTAAATCCGTTTCGATTTTCTACGTTGAATCGGAGCCTGGTTATGCATGAAAAATCTCCCGCGTTGCCCGTCTGTTACTGTACTGCTGATTGTTCGGCATTAACGGTAAGACGTGCAACCTGGTTAGTTCTGATAAAGCGGCTCAGGTCGACAGGTTTTCCTTGATACTGGATCTGTACCGCTGCCGGAGCGCCGATTTTAAGTTTATAAGGCGCCTGGCCCGTTAGGTTTAACGTGCCATCTTTGCGCTGCAGGCCGCTGAACAGTTTTTTACCTGTCGCGTCAGTCACTTCCAGCCAGCAGTCGGCGCTGAAGTTCATTACCAGCGCGTTAGGATCGGCTGCGGGTGTCGCCGTACCCGCCGGGCTGGTTGGCAGAGACGCTGCGGTATTGTCTGCAGGCTGAGTAGCCGCAGGCGCGTTCGCCGCAGTATCAACATTCGCCTGAGAAGGGGCAACCACCGCGTTTTGATCCTGGGCCTGAGGCGCAGCGGTGTTAGCCGTTGCTGCAGGAGCCTGCGCAGCATTGGTCGCTGTCGCATCTGGCGCTGCGGTCTGTGGCTCGCTGGAAGTCGCTGCACCGTCGGTATTCAGCGGCACGCTCTGGGCGTTATCCGTTCCGGCCTGGTTGAGTTCGGCGGAGGATTGATCGGCCATAGTGGTGATCTCTTCCTGCTGCGCCTTGTGGTTTTGCCACCACCACGCACCGGTCAGACCGACCACCACAAACAGCACCAACCAGGTAAAGCTCATCAGCCAGCCATCACGTTTTTTACGACGTTTCCCCAGGGAGAAGGTCTGCATCGGCGCAACTTTTGCTGCACGGACCGGCGCCTGCTTCTCCATCATTGGCAGTAATTCGTTTTCGGGGATGTGCACCAGTTTTGCGTAAGAGCGGATATAACCGCGCAAGAACGTTGAAGCCAGATCGGCGGGTGCCTTATCTTCTTCAATATCGCGAACCGTGGAAACCTTCAGGCACAAGCGTTCTGCGACGGCTTGCTGGCTGAGTCCGAGTTGTTCACGGGCGTTGCGAAGACGAACGCCAGTGGAGAGTGCTTCATGTTGGTCGTGAGTGGCTTCAGTATTCATTCGCTACAACTACTGGTACGTGAAAAAAAGGGTTCAGGCGCCGGTGAGTCACAATGCCACCCGCACCGCGAAACTTCTGGTCAGTTAACCTTGAACACAGAGTATAAGACTGTCAGCCCGGAGATGACAGTACAGCCCTGCCCGTACGGCTAAACTGTTGTTACGTCGTTACATACTGCCCGAAAGTCGGATGAAACGCACCGTAATTATTGATCAGTCTTCACGAATCTGACTGATTATTCAGTAAGGTTATGTCTCACGGCGCAGATAATGCGCCGTGAGTGCATAATAATCAAACAGCTTTAACCGCGATCGTCTCGCCCTGCATGCGTTTACGCAGGGTACGCTTGGTACGGTCAATAACATCACCAGCCAGCTGTCCACATGCGGCATCAATATCATCACCACGCGTTTTACGCACGATGGTGGTGAAACCATACTCCATCAGCACCTTGGAGAAACGGTCGATACGGCTGTTCGAGCTACGGCCATACGGCGCGCCCGGGAACGGGTTCCACGGGATCAGGTTGATTTTACATGGCGTATCTTTCAGCAGTTCAGCCAGCTGATGCGCATGTTCGGTACCGTCGTTGACGTGGTCCAGCATCACGTACTCGATAGTGACGCGACCCTGGTTGGCGTTGGATTTCTCCAGATAGCGACGTACGGCAGCGAGGAAGGTTTCGATATTGTACTTTTTGTTGATTGGCACAATTTCGTCACGAATTTCATCGTTTGGCGCGTGCAGGGAGATCGCCAGCGCGACGTCAATCATATCGCCGAGCTTGTCCAGCGCAGGCACAACGCCTGAGGTCGACAGCGTGACGCGACGCTTGGACAGACCAAAGCCGAAGTCATCCAGCATGATTTCCATCGCCGGAACGACGTTGGTCAGGTTCAGCAGCGGCTCACCCATCCCCATCATCACCACGTTGGTGATTGGGCGAGTGCCGGTCACTTTTGCCGCGCCTACGATTTTCGCAGCACGCCAGACCTGGCCGATAATTTCTGAAACACGCAGGTTACGGTTAAAGCCTTGCTGCGCGGTTGAGCAGAATTTGCACTCCAGCGCACAGCCCACCTGAGAGGAGACGCACAGCGTCGCGCGGTCTTCTTCCGGAATGTAGACGGTTTCAACGCGCTGATCACCCACCGCAATCGCCCATTTGATGGTGCCATCCGCGGAGCGCTGCTCTTCCACCACTTCCGGGGCGCGGATTTCAGCCACTTCTTTGAGCTTATTGCGCAGGACCTTGTTGATGTCAGTCATGTCATCAAAATTGTCGCTGCAGTAATGGTACATCCACTTCATGACCTGATCGGCACGAAACGGCTTTTCGCCCATCTCTTTGAAGAACTCGCGCATCTGCTGACGGTTCAGATCCAGCAGGTTGATTTTTCCATTTTTATTGGGAACCGCAGGAATGGCGACTTCGGAGGTATTCACTAATTCAGACATAATATTTACCGGCCTCGTTGTTACACGTTATGGCCCATGGAGGGTTGAATAGAAACGCCCCGGAAAGCGATCTGCTCGTCCGGGGCGTTGCATTGTACAAAGTCTGGCGCAGGGATGCCACGTCTGGACGCGGCATTTACGAAAATAATGTGTAAACGAAACCGTTAAATTAACGGGTACGTGGACACACTTCGCCTTCTGCGAAGAAGAAAGCGATTTCGCGTGCAGCAGATTCAACAGAGTCAGAACCGTGGGTACCGTTCTCGGTGAAGCTGTCAGCGTAGTCAGCGCGCAGAGTACCTGCCAGCGCGTTGTCCGGGTTGGTTGCGCCCAGCAGGTCGCGGTGACGCTGTACGGCGTTTTCGCCTTCCAGTACGGATACCACGATTGGACCGGAGGTCATGAACTCCACCAGGCCGTCAAAGAATGGGCGACCTTCGTGCTCAGCGTAGAAGCCGCGCGCCTGCTCAACGGTCAGGTGCAGCATTTTGGTACCAACAATTTTGAACCCTGCAGATTCAAAGCGAGCGAAGATGCTGCCAATAACGTTTTTTGCCACCGCGTTTGGTTTGATGATGGAAAAAGTACGTTCAATAGCCATGATAACCTCTGTCAATGTTCTGTTGTTTTGCATACCTGAGTATGGTGTGGCGCGGATTATAAAGAGCTATAGCGCTATTGCCTATGGTTCTGCATAACATTTTTTTAAAATGAGACGAAGATTAGCAACAGTCCGGGTTTCGCATATCGTGTTGATGGTGAAAACAGAGCGGACACTGCTTTTCATCAGGCGTAAATGACCAGAAATGACGGTGGCACGTCAGGCAAACGGCTTCATATGCCAGTATGGCCACGTTTTTCGCCGTTCCTTCTGTTTGCGTCACTTTTATCGCCGCATGCTGGCATACCGCTTCGCAGCCGCCGCAACCGGTACAACGTCCGGTTTCGACGACCAGTTCAGCGTTCTCAAACCGAATCGCGTTTTCCGTACAACTCCGCCAGCACGCGCCGCACAATACGCACGTTCCGGCGTCGAGATCTATCTCTGCCTCACTAACCCCAGAAAACGCTCTGCGCAGTTCACGCTGACCGGGCACGACGCTACAGGTCCGGACATCCTCACGGGGAACGTGCATCAGCGCACGGCGGGCGATATTAACCTCGTTGACGGGGAAAAGTTTAAACGCCCATGCCGCTTCACCGCGTTGACGAAGCACAAGATTAAGCCGGGCAATCGCCAGCAGCCAGTCAGGATACTGCTCCACGTCGATACTGATAAAACGAACATGGTGCTGTGCATGCCAGAGCAGCAGCTCATTCACATCCGGCGCACGTTCAGTAAAAGGCCTGACAAGCGTATCGCCACACAAAAAGCGTTTTCGCGGCGTGATGCCGGTGATGGCCTCAGTGGGGCAAACAAACAGGCAGTCACCGCATTCAATACAGCGGTTCTCATCAACCGAGATATCTGCGTCCGTAAAAGAAAAAGCCTGCACGGGACAAACGTCTGCGCAGGCGCAACAGGAAGCATGGCGAAAACGGCGACGGACGCACGCATGCGTCACGTCCATCGCCGGGCCAAACGTCAATCTGCCCATCAGCCAATACTGAAGAAAACGAAGCGCAGCATCAGCTCACCCGCAATCAGCAAGGCGCTGCCCAGCAGCATCGTGCCTCGCGCCGCTTTTAACCCGCCTGCAGCAAAGCACAGCATACCCATGACAGACACACACCAGCTCAGCAAATGCACGGTGCGCAGTTGTTGCAGCATCTGTAACGGCGCATGAGGGAACGTCACCACGGTGTTGTCCATAGCCGAGATGTCGGCCAGCCAGACGGGCTGCATCACCAGACGCACAAGCACCAGCAGCGTGATAATGACCACCGCCGCACGCAGAGTAGCCCGGGAACGCATCCCAACCGCCATGCAGGCTGAACCAATAATGCCCACCGAGCCGATAAACAGCACCAGCGTGTTGATATGCTGCCACGTCACCACGGACGCATGCATGTAGATCTGCGCCATGCAGAACACATCCACCAGCCCGACAAGGCCCGCCGCCGCCAGAAGCAGCTTCCAGCCTGGCTTTTTGGCGAACATCAGCAGCGTCGCGAGCCCCAGCGCCGCCAGGTAAAGGCTGGCAAAGATAATCTCACGGCTCAGCCAGGAGCTGGAGACATGGCGCAGCGCGTTGAGAGCATTGAGCGGATAGCCCATGTGCAGCGCCGAGGCGAGCAATCCGAGGCTTGCGAGCACAAACGCCCCGGCAGCAGGCAGAAGCGCGCTACGCTGCAAAACATGCGCCCCCCCGAACGCCAGCCAGAGCGTCACGCCTACCGAGCCCTGCAGGAACAGTGTAAAAATCAGCAGCGGTAACTCATGCATGGCGTTTGCCCTCTTTCTCTGCACCCTGATGCGCTTTGATCACCAGATTCGGTTTTGTGATGGAAGAATCAGGCAAGCCTTTCACGTCACAGACCGCACCATACTTCGCCCGCAGTTCATCAATCGGCCCGAATTTAATCGCTTCGAGTGGACAGGTTGCCACACAGACGGGCTGCTCCCCCTTCGCCTGGAGATCCACGCAGAAATCGCATTTTGACATCTGCCCGGTCTGCTCGTTGAGCTGTGGCGCGCCGTAAGGGCATGACCACGCACAGTAGCCGCAGCCGACGCACTTATCTGTATCAACGCGCACAATGCCGTCTCCCGGACGCTTGTGCATCGCCGTGGTCGGACAGTTTTTAGTGCAGATGGGGTCTGCACAGTGGTTACAGGAAATAGAGAGCGTGTAGGCAAACACATTGTTGCTGACGCCGCCCTGCCCGGTTGGGATGAAATTCCCGCCGTTGACTTCGTACACGCGACGGAAACGACATCCGACCTCAAGGTTGTTTTTATCTTTGCATGCCACCTGGCAGGCTTTACACCCTGAGCAGCGTGAAGAGTCGATGTAAAAGCCCAGCTGTTTGTCGCTCACCGGCGCGTAGTGTTTAAACTGACTCATGCTTTTGCCACCTCCACCAGCATGGTTTGATGTGAATTCCCTTTCGCAAGCGCGGTAATACGAGCCGAACTGAGCACGTTCGCGCAGCCGCCTTTATCAATGCCCTTCTCATCCGGCTGCCACCAGGCACCTGCCTGCATGGCTACCACCCCAGGAATGATGCGCGGCGTAACCTCCGCCGGGATCTCGCAAATGCCGCGCGCGTTATGGATACGCACGGTATCTCCCTGCGCAATGCCGCGCTTCTGCGCGTCCTGAGGGTTAATCCACAGCTTCTGCTGCTGTGCTTCAATTAGCCACGGGTTGGCGTACTGGGTAGAGTTGGCGCGGTTTTTCCCTTTCCAGGTGATCAGCTGTAGCGGGAAGGTTTTTGCCAGCGCGTCTTCCGGCCCTTCATGGGCAGGCACGTAGTGCGACAGCGCCGGGATCTCCGGGTGCTGCATGTCGTACAGACGCTTTGAGAAGATCTCAATTTTCCCGGACGGCGTCGGGAACGGATGATTTTGCGGGTCGCGAATGTTGTCTTCAAAGGCGACAAACGGCGCGCTTTTGAAGAGATGCTGACGCGTCTTTTGCAGCGTCGCGAAGTCTGGCAGGTTTTCCTCCGGCATCGACAGCTTTGTCTGCTCCCAGATGTGCTCAATCCACGCCTTTTCGTCACGCCCTTCGCTGAATGCCGGTTCGACACCAAGCTTAGCAGCGACCTCCCGCAGCCAGTCGTAGTCTGAACGGCGCTCAAATTCAGGCTCAATCAGCTTTTCCGACAGGATCAGATAGCTTGCGGTACCCCAGGTTTCGCCGATATTCCAGCGTTCCATAAAGCTGGTTTCCGGCAGGAGAAGATCGGCGTATCGGGCGCTCGGCGTCATAAACAGATCGCTCGCGACGATAAACTGGATTTTCGACTCGTCTTCCAGCACGCGGGTTGCCTGATGAAGATCCGGGTTCTGGTTAGCCAGATAATTGCCCGCCAGCGAGAAGAGGATGCGGATATTGCTGTCCAGCTTTTCGGCATCCTTCAGGCCGACTTCCGCCGTTACCTTAGAGGCATCGTCGGCGGCCTGCACCCAGTTCATCACCGATATTTTGGCTTTCACCGGGTTATCCGGCATCTCCGGGCCTGCGGCAAATTTACGGTTTGCACAGCCGCCGTAGCCAGCCGCCCAGCCGCCTTTCACCCCGACGTTACCCGTTAGCGTGGCCAGTATTGTCGAGCCGCGCGCGGTGCGCTCGCCGCAGTTATGACGCTGCGGTCCCCAGCCCTGGATCAGCGCGGCGGGTTTGGTGGTTGCGTAGTCGCGCGCCAGCTGACGAATGGTCTGCGCAGGCACGTGGGTGATCTTCTCTGCCCACTCAGGCGTTTTTGCGACGCCATCTTTTGCCCCGTTCAGGTAAGCCATCAGGGATTCATTGGCCGGAACGCCTTCCGGCATAGCGTCTTCATCAAAGCCCAGGGTATAGCGCAGAATAAAGTCGCGATCGTGCAAGTTCTCCGTGACGATCACGTACATCATGGCGTCCATCAGGGCGTTATCGGTTGTTGGCAGCAGCGGGATCCACTGGTCAGCAAGGGAGGACACCGTATCTGAATAGCGCGGATCGACAACGATGAAGCGGGTGCCGTTTTGCTTCATCTTCTGGAAGAAGTAGTTGCTGTGACCAAAAATCGTTTCCGTCGGGTTATGTCCCCAGAGGATGACCAGTTTGGTGTCCAGTAACGTGTCCAGCGAGCTGCCGCTGGCGGCGGTACCGTAGGTATAGGGCGTTGCCGCTGCGGTGTTGCCCATACTGACCGAGTGATAGCTTTCGAGATAGCCACCCGTTAAATTAAGCAGACGACGAACCATTTTATCGCCGGAGAACGTTCCTCCCGAAACTGCGGTGCCAACATGCACATAGCGCGAAGCAGCACCGTATTTTTGCGTAATGGTTTTTAATTGATTCGCAATAAGCGTTGTAGCTTCATCCCAGGTAATACGTTCGAATTTTCCTTCGCCACGTTTACCCACGCGTTTCATTGGATATTTAAGCCGATCGGGATGATAAACAAATTTCCGATACGCGCGTCCGCGAACGCAGGCGCGCATCACCGGCATTTGAAGATCCAGTTCATTATCCGGACGCGTAGAGATGCGTGTGACCACGCCGTCGCTGACGTGCGCCCGAATATCGCATTTCCCGCCACAGTCAAAGGTGCTGCAGGTTTGAATGACTTTTTCTTCGGGTTCGTTCACTGCCGCAGGCATTGTCGCCGCCTGCGCTTTTCCGCCTTTTACCACAAACGGCAGAGCGGCAAGCGCGGACCCGGCCTGAATAAAGTGACGCCGGGAGAGAGCGGGATTAAGACTATCTCTCAGTTTATTATTTTTTTTCATTGCTCGTTCCTTCAAATAAAAACGCATTCTCGTTTTTTTGCAGAACCGAACATTGATAATTATCAAGCTAACCCTTCTGGATTATTTTAATAAGCCATTTCGAAATTCACCGTCGCTATTTGGCCGGTTTCATCCATTACCATTAATTGATATTCACCCGGCAAATATAATTTCAGTGAATATTTATATTCATGTCCCTCTAAAGGCTCGCCATTTAAAAACCACCATCGCTGCCCTTCTCCACCGCTGGTTGAGAGAGAAAGCGTTATAGTTGTCTCACCCGGAAGACGCTTGATGACGGCCCCCTCTCTGACCCCTGACAGCATAAGCGGCGCGATATTGCTGTTATCCAGAGGCGGACAAACTGTTGATGCTGCCGGGAGACGCGCCGCCCTTTTTTCCGCAGCGGGCAGCCACGGCTCCAGCGGCAGCGGCCAGACATCCAGGACTTTTTCAGTAGCATCAGGGCAATCTGCGGCCACGCGTTTGCCGGTTTTATCCAGCCAGACCGGGAAACGAATGCCGCGTATGCCCTCCTGTTCAGGGAGAAGCAGCGTGGGCGGTTCACTCCCTTCCAGCAGCCAGGTCGACAGGCGACGTCGACAGTTTTCACTGCCTTCCGGTAGCGACTGGCCGCCCGGCCAGCAGATCACGCCCCGCCCGACGCTCTCCGGACGCGGATCGCGCGGCAGGCGGGCTTCGTCTACCGTTGAACGTGACTGAAGCAGATTATTGACCTGGTTTAACAGCGGAACCGCGCTGGCAAACCCAAACTGTCCCGCCACGGGCGTGCCGTCCGGTCGTCCGGTCCAGATGCCTATCACATAACGGGCATTCAGACCGATGGCCCAGGCATCACGGTACCCGTAGCTGGTGCCGGTTTTCCACGCCAGCGGCGCAACCTGCGGCAGCGCATTATCCGGCAGCGGCTGCGCTTCATTGGCCAGAATACGGCGAATAATCCACGCCGAGCCTGGCGATAACAGCGGGCGTTCAGTCAGCGGATCGCCCGGCTGTAACCGCAGCCTTCCCGCCTTACCGTGTCGGGCAAAGGCACTATAGGCCGCAGCGATATCTGCCAGCCGCGCGCCCGCCCCGCCGAGGATCAGAGACAGATTCGGCTGTGCCCCCGCAGGCAGGATCAGCGGCAAGCCTGCGTTGCTTAGCATCCCGGCAAATCGTTTTGGTCCGTAGGCTTCCAGCACCTGAACGGCCGGCAGGTTGAGGGAGCGGACCAGCGCTTCACTCATGCTGACCGGCCCATGGAACCCGCTGTCAAAATTCCCGGGACGATAATCACCGGTTTTTCTTGGCACATCCTGAAGCAGCGAGGCGGGATGGATCAGGCCATCATCCAGCGCCATGCCGTAGATAAAGGGTTTTAACACCGATCCCGGGGATCGGATCGCATTGACCATATCCACATGGCTAAAACGCGTGTCATCGTTGATATCCACCGATCCAACCCAACCGCGCACTTTCATATCGGTATGATCGACCACGATCATCGCCAGCGAGCTGCGGGCCGGCAGACGCGATTTCCAGTTCATCGCCAGCTCTTCCAGCTGCCGCTGCAGTCCGGCATCCAGCGTGGTGACAATTTTCGTGTCGCGACTTTTGCCGAGCATCATCCGAGCAAAGAGCGGCGCCAGCTGCGGCATCTGCCGGGGCGCCAGCCATACTGATTCCTCACGGGACTCTTTGACCTGCTTTGCGGACCAGACCCCCTGCGTCGCCATGCGGTCGAGCACTTTATTGCGCGCCGCTTCGGCCCGTTCAGGCCAGCGGTCCGGACGTAAGCGGCTCGGCGCCTGCGGCAGTACAGCCAACAGCGCCGCGTCGGAATAGCTGAGCTGCGACGGCGGCTTGCCCAGATACGTCCAGCTTGCCGCTCCCACGCCCTGCAGCGTACCGCCAAAAGGGGCGCGATTGAGATAGAGCGTCAGGATTTCGCGTTTGGAAAGATGCCACTCCAGCTGCATGGCACGCCAGAGCTGGCGAATTTTGCCGCCAAAGGTGCGCGGATGCGGGTCCAGCAGTCGCGCGACCTGCATGGTGAGCGTGCTTCCGCCAGAGATGACTTTCCCGGAACTGAGATCCTGCCAGGCGGCGCGCAGGACAGAGAGCGGGTTTACGCCGGGGTGATCCCAGAACCAGCGATCTTCGTACTGGATCAGCGCCTCAAGATAACGGGGAGAGACCTCTTCGATCGTCACCGGATAGCGCCAGATCCCGTCGCTATCGGCAAAACGCCAGAGCGGCGTGCCCTTCTCATCCACCACCACCCGGGCAGGGTTAACCTCTTTCAGCGGCAACGGCCACAGGCGGTCGGCGGCGACAATCAGCCCCCCTAAAACGAGAAGCGCTCCCGCCAGCCATAGCCAGCGGGAGCGTGTCAGACGTGCCATTCGCATATTACGGAACAACAATCAGCGGGCCGCTGGCCGCACCCGTTGCCCGCCACTGCGGCACATACATAGACTCGACCATCGGCACCGGCACCTGGTAGGTTCCCGGCGTCACGGCGCGCGCCAGATAAACCAGCGTGACCGGCTGACCTTCATTTACCGGCACGGCGGCCACAAAGCGGTCGTCGCGGAATTCCATATGCTGAATGTCCGCCTGCTGCATCTGGCTGAGCAGGTTCTGCACCTCACTGCCGCTGTCCTGCAGGCTGGCGCTGCTGCTTGCCAGGTTCTGGTTTTCCAGCTCCAGACCCGCAGGCAGGAGATCTACCACCAGCGCGTCCGGCACGTTCTGGCTGGCTTTAACTTCCAGCCACACCAGCACCAGCTCGCCGCTCTTCAGCGAAGAGAGTGATTTCGTACTGCCGTCGGTTGCCAGGATATGACGTTCGACCTGCAACACGTTCGCGCTCGGCTGAGGGGCATATTCCGGATAGCCGGTGCTGTCCAAACGTACCCAGAGCGGTGTCGTTCCGGTATTGGTGACCTGCAGCGCGCCAAGCTGGTCGCCGCTCACGTTTTGTACCTGCGCTTTATCGCCACCTGATGCGGAATCTGACAGGGAGGTTTTCGCCTGCCATGCACCGGACAGAGTTTGCAGCGAACGTCCGGCCAGGAACAGCGCGTTGCTCTCCTGAGTGGACAACCAGCGCTGGCTGAAGGCCTGTTCAGACAGGGCATTCAGCAGCGTATTTTGCGCATCCGGCAGCAGTTTGTACTCCTCCAGCAGGGAGAGCATCAGCGCGTTATCGCGAAGCTGGCTGCCGTAATCGGCCATCCAGGTTTTGCTATCGTTGCGCGGCGTTTTGAGCGCCAGATCCAGCGCCTGCTGGCTGCGCGGGGCATCGCCCATCAGCCTGAGCGCCATGCCCAGTTGCATCAGCGGAAGGCCGGACGCCGCCTGAGCGTGACGATCCAAGATTTCACGCAGCGCGCCCAGCGGCGCTTTTTGCTGACGAGACAGCACCAGCGCGGCATAGGCCTGAACGGCAAATTTACTGGCCTGAGTATCATCGCTGTAGCGGATGGACATCATGCCCGGGTCCTGCAGATAGCGCAGCAACCGGCTATTGGCGTTATTCACCGCATCGGCAGGCACGCTATAGCCCTGCTCGCCCGCCCGCACCAGGAAGTCGGTCACGTAGGCCGTCAGCCAGTACTCTTCCGGACCGTTTTTATCCCACAGCGCAAAACCACCGTCTTCACGCTGCATCTGCAGCAGACGGGAAATACCGATATCAATGGCGGCACGGCGTTTATCGTCCGTATCACCTTTGATGCCAAGCGCCGTCAGCTGCGCCGCGTTGGTGTAGAGCGACGGGAACAGGCCGCTGGTGGTCTGCTCCAGGCAGCCATACGGATAGGCCTGCAGTTCGCGAATATAGCGCGCCAGGTTGAGCGGTGGTTTGCCGCTCAGCAGCAGTTGCCCCTGCAGAGTGGCAGGAGAGAAACCGTTACTGTGCTGCGCCGGTGCGGTCCAGGATTCGCCAGGGTTGAGCATGGCACCGGTATTCACCGTCTGTGCCGGGAATGCCGGACGCACGCCGATTTTCCAGCTCTTCTGCTGTGGTGCAAAGGTCTCGCCCGGAAGCTGCAGGCCGGTAACCTGTGCTGTTACCTCTCCGTCACCATACCCCTCCAGCGCACGCACCGGAATAAACAGGGTGGTCCGCGCCCCCGGAGGCAGCTGCACCGGCTGCGGCTGTCCACCTTCCAGCGACAGTTTGCCTGTCGCGGTCAGGGCAACGTTCAGCGTTTGCGGCTGGTCGGTCAGGTTGGTGAGATCCAGCGTCAGGCGTGAGGTGTCTCCACTTGCCAGGAAGCGCGGCGTGTTGAGCTCGGTAATAACCGGTGCGGCCACCACAACCTTGCTTTCGCTGCTGCCGAAATCGTCTTCTGTCCAGGCCTGCGCCATCAGACGCAGTTCGCCGTTGAAATCACCAATCGGCAGCGTAATCGTGCCTTCCCCGTTGGCATCCAGCGTAACCGGCTGTGCCTGCTGGGCAATGATGGTGACGTGGTTCACCGGCGGTTTGCCGCCGCGCTTCAGTTCATCCCCATCGCCACCGAAGCGCAGCGCGGCCAGACGGCCCTGCCCTTCAATGACCTGGCCGTATATATCGTAGATATCCGCGCCGTAGCGCTTCTGGCCAAAGAAAGCCTGCCACGGATCCGGCGTGACGTAATCGGTAATGTTCAGCACGCCGCTGTCTACCGCCGAGACCAGCACGTTCACCTTCTGCGGCACGGCCCCCTCTTTCACGCTGGCTTTCACCTTCACCGAGAGCGTCTGGTTTGGACGCATTTTCTGCGGGTTATCGAGCGCAATATTCAGACGGCGATTTTCATCGCCCATCGGCAGATGCAGCAGACCGACCGCACGTTTCGGCGTGGCGGATTTGGATTTATCTCCGGGACGTACCACCAGCGTACTCAGGTAGAGGTCGTGACGCTTCCAGGCCTTGTCGACCGGGATAGCGAGATCCAGTCCGTTTGCCGGTACGTCGATCTCTTTCCACCACAGCGGCCCTTCGCTGGATTCGATCATCGCATAGCCCTTGCCTGCGGCCGGCGCGGCGATGTGCAGTTGGATGGTGTCGCCCGGCTGATAGGCTGGCTTATCCAGTTTCAGCGTCACGCGGTCAGGGCGCGCGGCCCCAGTGCCATCGCTGTTATCCTGCCAGCTGTAGCCTGCCCAGAAGCGCACGCTGCTGACCATTTCATCAGGCGCTTTGACTTCCAGACGATAAGAGCCCCACTCTACCGGGAAGGTAACTTTACCCGTTTCATCGGCCTTAAGCGTCAGCTCCTGCTCGCCTTCGACCAGGTCTTTCTGATCGAACTGAGACTGCCAGCCTTCGCTCTCAGACCAGTTCCAGAAGTAGTCCCGACGCTCGCGAATCAGACGAACCTGTAACCCGGAAACGGCCTTTTTCGCGCCGCTGGCATCGGCATACACGATGTCGAAACTGGCGTTGCCGTTCTCATCAACAATCGGCTGGTTGACGGTCGTATCGGTGCGGTAGTCGTAAACGGCTTTACTGGCGAACTGAGGGCGAATACCCGGCAGCTCAGCCGCCGGCCAGATAGCCTGCTCAGCGCGACGCGTTACCGGACGACCGCCCGACTCCAGCAGGCTGGCCTGCAGGATCAGCTGCAGCGGAGAGTGCACCTCTTTCCACTGGCTTTCGGTAGAAACCTGCCCACGCCCCTGCTCGTCCAGCGTAAGCTGAACTTCATCCAGGCTGCGGCTCAGGTTCTCTTCGGCGATATCACCAAACTGGAAGCCCGGCAGCGCGGCCACCGCGTCACGCAGCGGACGCAGGAAGAGCTGGCCCTGCAGAGAGTTACCGTTGGCCGGTGCGCCATACAGGTAATAGCCGACCACGTTAAAGTCGACGTTATCCTGCGGTGAAACCGGCGTTTTTTGTCCACTCAGGTTGAGCGCCATGCGCTCTGGCATGAAGTCTTCGACGTGGAAGTCCCACAGGCGCTGCAGGTTATCGCCCGTGTTGGCGCGGATATGCCACATGCCGGTCTGCGCCCCGCTGGCCAGCGGGTAGTTGAATCGGTAGAGACCGTTTTCAGGCTGAACAACGATCGAGCGAGCCACCTGACCGTCAGGGCGCAGCACGTCAAGCTTCACGGGCTGATCGGGAAGCGGCTTACCGTCACTGTCGCGCAGCAGGCCGTTGAGGATCACCGTTTCACCCGGGCGATAGAGATCGCGTGGGCCAAACATGAAGAACTGCTTGCTGTAGCCCGGACTCCCGGCGATATCAAACTCCGCCAGGTCGAGGGCCGGTAGCTTGAGGTCAAGCAGCGTGGTCTGGCCGTCTTTACTGGCCAGAATCAGGGCAGCCTCTTTGTCGGTCTCAAGCTTTGCGTGGCCATCGCCGTCGCTGTTCGCTTCGGCAAGGGTCTGCCCTTTGTCATTCAGCAGGGTGACGGTGACGCCAGACTGCGCCGCACCGTTCTCCAGACTCTGGGTGAAGATGTCCAGGCGATTATGATAACGGTGAGCGGACAGGCCAATATCGCTTAAGGTAAAGAGCGTCGCGGCGTTGCTGTAGTTATAGTGCCCGGCCTGGTTCATGACCGCGATGTAAACGCCAGACTGCTGGAGCGGTTTAATATCCTTCAGGGGCAACAACAATTTTTCGCGCGTGTTGCGCGCCGGATTAAGATCGAAGCGACCGGTGTAAACCAGCTCCGCCATCTTTAGCAGGTTGTCGGATTCCCAGTTGGTGAGGGAGTTGCGGTATTCCCACTGGCTGACAAAAGAGGCCAGCGATTCCGGCTTCACGCGGTAGAAATTGACGTCCACGTTGTTGACGTTAAGCGCCATCACCGGCAACCCTTCCACCACCTTGCCCGGCAGCAGCGAGCCGCGGCTGGCAAACCCGACGGTAGGCTCGACGTCCCGGGTGGTGAGGGCTTTTTCATAATCAATGCCGAACGTCGCCTTGTTCAGCGCCTGCAGGCCCCGTTCAACGGTGACGACCAGGTTGCGGTTGGGCTCCAGATGACGCAGGCGAAGCTCTTTCAGGTTAGGCGCAAGTTCCCACGCCCCGTCAACTTTGCCGCTTTTTTTGTCCACGACATGCACGGTTTTCGCGAAATCCTGATCGGGATTCAGCGGAACCGAGAATGTCAGCACCAGCGTGGCGGCACCGTCGAGCTGAACTTCAGAAGCATCCAGCAGGGTCAGCGCTTTTCCCTGACTCTGGGCGGCTAGCTTAGCCAGCGTTTCAGCATTTGGCTTTTCCGCGGCTTTTGGTGTGGATGCAGTGGATGCCGCGGGAGCCGCAGCCTGAGGTTTATCGTCGCTGTTATCACAGCCGACAAGCGTAAACGTGGTAAGCAGCGCAAGAGAGAGCGCGGCTAAGCGAAACGGTTTCATCCTTTGTCCCTGGCCCAGAGGGGGCCTGTTGGTCGTCGTCCGGATAAGTATTATCCGCAAGTTTCATTAATTCAAAAAGTCCAATTTTAGAATCTGGAAAGCGCCTCGCAGAATGGCATCACGCCGCTACGCCGTGATGGAACCGCGATCACAGCGCATAACGTCACATGTTACCTTTCACGTCATTTGTTTTTAAAACAAGAGGATAGCTGGATAAGCGTCCCTGAAGGCTGCTAGTTTTATAACCATGACGCACCCCGAGTGCGCGGTTCAAAAAGAGAGAAAGCCATGAAACGAGCCGTGAACGCCCTACAAAATTTCGGAAAATCATTGTACGGACCGGTGCTTATCTTACCGATCGTCGGTCTGTTTATCGCCTTTGGTAACGTGCTGGGTAACGGTAATCTCGCCGAGTACCTGCCGTTTCTCGGTCATCCGCTGATTCAGCATCTTGGTCAGTTGATCGCAAAATCTGCCGTGTCGGTGCTGGTTAACCTAGCGCTGGTGTTTGCCGTCGGTATTCCGATTGGCCTGGCAACGCGCGATAAAGGCTATGCCGCGCTGATTGGCCTGGTCACCTTTGTCGTATTCATCAACGCCATGAACGTCACGCTGCAGCTGCAGGGCGCACTGGCGCCAGCGGCGCAGATGAAAGCGGCCGGACAGACGATGGTACTGGGCGTGCAGGTGCTGGAGATGGGGGTCTTTGCCGGGATACTGACCGGAGCGCTTTCCGGCTATCTGTACAACAAATATTCCGGCGTACAGTTTAACGGCGCGATGGCGATTTACTCCGGCCACTGTTTTGTCGCCATTATGATGCTGCCCGTCTCCATGCTGCTCGGCGTGGTGTTGAGCGAACTGTGGCCCTTTGCCCAGCATGGCATTAGCGCCCTGGCGCTGGCCATCAAAGGCTCCGGGCCGTTTGGCGTGGCCATCTACGGTTTCCTGGAACGCATTCTGGTCCCCACCGGCCTGCACCATCTGGTTTATACGCCGTTCCTCTATACCGAGCTGGGCGGCACGCAGGAGGTATGCGGCGCAACCTATCAGGGTGCGCGCAATATCTACTTTGCCGAGATGGCCTGCCCGGACGTGAAGCAGCTCAGCAGCACCGTGGTGTGGGACGCACGCGGCATCAGCAAAATGTTTGGCCTGCCTGCCGCGGCGCTGGCGATGTATATGACCGCTAGGCCAGAGCGTAAAGCGGCGGCGAAAGCGATTCTGATCCCGGCGGCACTGACTTCGCTGCTGGTCGGCGTGACCGAGCCGATTGAGTTCTCCTTCCTGTTTGTCGCCCCGCTGCTGTTCGTGGTGCACGCGGTGCTGACCGGCATCGGCATGATGCTGTTCTCGCTGCTGGGCGTTCACGCCATCGGCGCCAACGGGATTATCGACTTCATCCTTTACAACCTGCCGCTCGGCACGGCCAAGTCCAACTGGCCGATGTACATCCTGGTCGGGCTGATCATGTTCGCCCTCTACTACGTGGTGTTCCGCTTCCTGATCCTGCGCTTCAACATGAAAACGCCGGGCCGCGAAGATGAGGACCAGGAGACGCGCCTCTACAGCAAGCAGGAGTACCAGGCCAAAGGCAATAACGACGGGCTGGGCGAATCCATCGTGGTGGGGCTGGGCGGTCGGGAAAACATTGAAGTGGTGGATAACTGCTACACCCGCTTACGCGTCACGGTGAAGGACGTCGACATCATCGACGAGCCGCGCCTGAAGGCGACCGGCGCGAAAGGGATTATCAAACAAGGTAACAACGTTCAGGTGGTCTACGGGCTGCACGTCAAAAAAATGCGAGAAGCCGTTGAGACGTTTCTCTGAAAGGAGCTAAAGATGTTTACACCCCCATTCATTCTGTCGATCGCCGGCGGCGGCAGCACCTACACGCCGGGTATTGTGAAAAGCCTGATGGTGCGCCTGCAGGATTTCCCGCTGGCCGAAATTCGCCTCTATGATATCGACGAGGCGCGTCAGAACACCATTGCGCCGGTCGTCGAGAAGGTCATTCGCGACCACAGTCAGCGCATCACATTTACCGTCACCAGCGACCCGGAAGTGGCCTTTAGCGGCGCGCATTTTGTCTTCGCCCAGATGCGCGTCGGCCAGTACAAAATGCGTGAGCAGGATGAGAAGATCCCGCTGCGTCACGGCGTGGTGGGCCAGGAAACCTGCGGCCCCGGCGGGCTGGCTTACGGCCTGCGCACGATCCTGCCGATGGTGGAGCTTATCGATCTGGTCGATCGCTACGCGCACCAGAAAGCCTGGATCGTGAATTACTCCAACCCTGCCGCGATCGTCGCGGAAGGCGTGCGCCGCCTGCGCCCGAACGCAAGGGTGCTGAACATCTGCGATATGCCGGTTGCCGCGATGCGCAATATGGGCGCCATTCTGGGCGTTGATCGTCATAAACTGGAAGTGGACTACTTCGGCCTGAACCACTTCGGCTGGTTTACCCGCGTGCTGGTGGACGGCGAAGACAAGCTCCCGGCGCTGCGTAAGCATATCGCGAAGTTTGGCCTGCTGACGGAAGATGCGGCTAAAACCGACCCGCAGCACTCGGATCCGTCGTGGGTGAAAACCTGGCGCAATATCAAGCCGATCATGGACAACTTCCCCGAGTATCTGCCGAACCCGTATCTGCAGTATTACCTGATGCCGAACCAGATTGTGGCGCATCAGAACCCGGACTATACCCGCGCCAACGAAGTGATGAACGGGCGCGAGAAAAAGCTGTTCGCCGCCGCCGAAGAATATCAACGCACCGGAATTTTACCGGATGCCTTCCACGTGGGCGTCCACGGTGAATTTATCGTTGACGTCGCCTGTTCGCTGGCGTTCAACCTGCGAAGCCGCCATCTGGTGATGGTGGAAAACCGCGGGGCGATTACCAACCTGCCGTACGATGCGGTGGTGGAAGTTCCCGCTTATATCACCGCCGAAGGCCCGGAACCGATTCGCGTCGGCCAGGTGCCGCTGTTCCATCAGACCCTTTTACAACAGCAGCTCGCGTCTGAACAGCTGCTGGTGGAGGCGACTATCGAAGGCAGCTATGAAAAAGCGTTGCAGGCATTTACCCTGAACCGCACCGTGCCGACCATGGAACATGCAAAAGCGATTCTGGATGAGATGATTGAGGCCAACCGCGACTACTGGCCAGCGCTGCAAAAAGCCTGGCAGGACGGCGAACCGGTGAAAAAATAGGGGCTTGCTCGCGAGTTGAACGTGGTTTGCTTGTCGGTGTCAGAAAAAACACCGACAATCCTTTTTTACGGAAAAGAATGGAGGCAACCCATGTCCACCTCATATTTTGTCGCCGCCGACTGGCTGATTGAGCACGGCGACGATCCGGAAGTTCAGATTATCGACGCGCGTATGGCCCCGCCGGGGCAAGAGCATCGTGACGTGCCCGGTGAATACCGCGCAGGGCATCTGCCGGGTGCGGTATTTTTTGATATCGAAGCCCTCTCCGATCACACCTCTCCCCTGCCGCACATGCTGCCGCGCCCGGAAGCGTTTTCCGTGGCGATGCGCGAGCTGGGCGTCAGCAAAGACAAACACCTCGTTGTCTATGATGAAGGTAACCTCTTTTCCGCGCCGCGCGCGTGGTGGATGCTGAAAAACTTCGGCGTGGAAAAAGTCTCGATTCTGGCGGGCGGCCTCGCGGGCTGGAAACGTGACGAGCTGCCGCTTCAGCAGGGTGACGTCACGCTGCCGGAAGGCGAATTCGATGCGACCTTTGACGCCCACGTGGTAAAACGCCTGACCGACGTGCTGGTCGTGAGCCATGAAAAAACGGCGCAAATCGTCGATGCCCGTCCTGCGCCGCGCTTTAATGCCGAAGCGGATGAACCGCGTCCGGGGCTGAAGCGTGGACATATTCCGGGCGCGCTGAACGTGCCGTGGGGCGACCTGGTGTTTGAGGGCGAGCTGAAAACCACCGACGAGCTGCGCGCCATTTTTGAACGTCAGGGCGTGGATTTGCATCGTCCGATTATCGCCAGCTGCGGTTCCGGCGTAACGGCCTGCGTGGTCATTCTGGCGCTCGCCACACTCGGCGTAAGCGACGTCACGCTCTACGACGGCGCCTGGAGCGAATGGGGCGCGCGTGACGACCTGCCGGTTGAACCCGCGAAATAATGGATAACCGCCTCGCCACGCTGTTAACGCGCGGGGCGTCATTGACCCGCGCGGAGTATCGCGTCCTCGCCCACCTCACGGAGCATCCGCTGCTGGTGGGCAACATCACGGTTCGCGAGCTGGCAAAGGCGACATTCGTTTCTACCGCCACCATCATGCGACTGTGCCAGAAGCTGGGGTTCAGCGGCTTCAGCGAGTTTATCTGGCACTGCAAGCAGCTGCTCTCCGACACGCCGCATATTGCCGCTCAGGCGCAGTCGCGCCCTGAACTCCCGGTGTTGTTTAACCAGTTTATCGCCAACTATCAGCACACCTTTCAGTGGGTTACCCAGGACAAACGCCAGCAGTTTTCCGACCTGCTGCGCCAGAAAGAGAGCTTCTTTCTCTACGGGGCCGGGTTTTCTTATCTGTTTGCGGAGTACCTGACCAAGAAGCTACAGGTAATGGGCAAAACGGCGTTTATCTCCGGACCGGGCGACAGCCGGAACATTTTTCTTAGCAATGCCGCCCGCTATCAGGTGTTTATTGCCGTCTCGCGCAGTGGCGAAACGGAGCAGGTGCTGGATAAAGCGCGGATAGCCAAAAACGTCGGCATGACGATCGTCGCGTTTACCCGCGCCTCGGCCAACACGCTGGCGGAGATGGCCGACGTGCACTTTGCGCTCTATGACGAAGCGGTGCACTTTGCCGCCGAAGCCGCAGGGGTGACGTCGTTTGAGTCGAATCTGGTGCTGCTGATGGATTTACTGCTGCTGGAAGCAACGGGGTGATATTCACCCCGCTGTCATCAGATAATGCGGTTGGTTTTGAGATCGCGCAGGAAGCCGCCCCAGCGACGCTCGTAGAACGGCGTAATGTGCTCGGTAATAAAGTGGCTGATGCCCTTCTCACCGTTTTTCACCTGGCAGATATCAATTGGTTCATCGCCCGGTAGCGTGTCGGTCGCCACGCTGCCCGCTGCCTGAACGATCTCGTCGAAATCGCCATCAGCTTCAATACCGATCAACAGCACCGGCTTTTCGTCCGCGCGCTCTTTAATGGAGCAGAGAAAGGCGCGCCTGACGGGCTTGAGCGTTTTGAACAGCGTCGTCAGGGAATCAATCATCTGCGCGGGCGGCTCGGCCACTTCAGAGAGCAGCAGCGTTTCGCCCCCTTCCAGCACTTCCTGCGTGCTGAGCGGGTTGCCCTCTTCGCCAATCAGGTGGCTGATTTCGCGCGGCGTGAACTCTTTTCCGGTCGGCAGCTTCGCGTTGAGGAACAGCGTCTGGCCCAGCGTCATTTCAAACAGGGTGCGCACCGGCATCACCACGAACGCCTGTTCGTCTTCTACCGCTTTCTGCAGCGCGTCCAGCGAGGTGAAGAACGGGATCACCGACGTACCGTCGTCTTTCTCCCAGTGCAGCAGATCCAGCGCGCTGTCTTCTACGACCTGTTCACCTTCCGCGGCGGTACCCGGCACCCAGACGGTAGATTCCAGCAGCGTGCGGAAAAAGGCCGGACGGTGGGCGGGCTCGGTCGCCGCCTGCTCCAGCAGGGTTTCTAATTCGTTTTTGGTATCTGACATAGTTTGGCTACTTCACACTTGCCCGGCGGCGCTACGCTTGCACGGGCCTACGGGTTTTGTAGGCCGGGTAAGCGTAGCGCCACCCGGCAAAAAAGATTACGCAGCCGTCAGCAGGTTCGCCACGGTACGCACGCCCAGACCGGTCGCGCCTGCGGACCACTGCTCAACCGCCGCTTTACGGTACGTCGCGGAGCAGTCGATGTGCAGCCAGCCCTCGTGGTAGTTCTCAACGAAGTGAGACAGGAAGCCTGCCGCCGTGCTTGCACCCGCCGGGTATGCCGCGCTGGCAGTGTTGTTCAGCTCGGCAAAGTTAGACGGCAGCTGGCTGCGGTGGAACTCGGCCAGCGGCAGGCGCCAGAACGGCTCGTTCTCTGCGGCAGCGCTCGCCAGCAGGCGTGCGGCCAGCTTGTCGTCGAAGCTGAACAGCGCATGGTAGTCGTTACCCAGCGCGGTTTTCGCCGCGCCGGTCAGGGTCGCCATATCGATAATCAGCTCTGGCTTCTGGGCAGACGCGTCGATCAGGCCATCGGCCAGCACCAGACGGCCTTCGGCGTCGGTATTCATCACCTCAACGTTTTTGCCGTTACGGTAGCGAATGATGTCACCCAGCTTGAAGGCGTTACCGCTGACCATGTTGTCCGCGCAGCACAGGTACAGCTTCACGCGCTTTTTCAGACCGCGGGTGATGGCAAAGGCCAGCGCGCCGGTGATGGTGGCCGCGCCGCCCATGTCGGACTTCATGGAGTCCATGAACGCGCTCTGCTTCAGGCTGTAGCCGCCGGTGTCGAAGGTGATGCCTTTACCTACCAGGCAGGCAAAGACAGGGGCGTCTTTATCGCCGGTTGGGTTGTAGTCCAGCGCCAGCAGCACCGGAGGACGCTCGGAGCCGCGGCCCACGGTGTGGATACCCATGTAGTTCTGCTCGCGCAGGTCTTCACCCTTGGTGATGCGGTAGGACATCTTGTCGCCCGCCACGCCGCACAGGAGATCAACGGCGCGCTGCGCCAGTTGCTCAGGGCCTAATTCTTCCGCCGGGGCGTTGATGGTGTCGCGTACCCAGTCGATAATTTGCAGGCGGCTTTCCAGCTCTTTCTGACCGGCTTCGTCGAGGTTCGCCCACTCAATTTTGCGGGTGCCTTTCGGCCCTTTATAGCCCGCCCAGAACGCCCAGCTGCGGTCGGTGTCCCACCCTTCGCCTTCCAGCGAGACATGCTTAATGCCCAGACCGTCAATTTTACGCGCGGCGCGTTGGATCAGACCCAAATCATCATTGCCCGTCAGGTGCAGGGTAAAACCGTCGTTATTAATGCTGTAGGTGGCTTTCTCGCCCCAGCGCGCGTCGGCAGGCTGATTCGAGAGCGTAATCTTCATCGCTTCGGTCATTTTATTTTTCCTTATTAGCAACTAGCAAACGGGCCGCCTGAAGGCAGCCCGTTTTGTTATTTATTCTGCTTCATCTAACCAGACTAACAGAATCGCCTCCAGAATTTTTTCATTGGATGCGTTTGGATCGTCGTCGAAATCCTCTAAATCGCAGATCCACTGATGCATATCGGTGAATCGTACGGTCTTCGGATCGAGATCCGGGTTCGCGTCGTAGAGCGCTTCGCCGATTTCACGGCTGTCTGTCCACTTCAGTCCCATATTAATGCTCGCGTGCGTGGTTGATGGTGTAGCGTGGGAACTCCACGACCAGATCTTCATCGGTCACCGCTGCCTGGCAGCTTAAGCGGCTGTCTGGCTCCAGACCCCATGCTTTATCCAGCATGTCGTCTTCGTCTTCGGTGCTCTCGGCAAGAGAGTCAAAACCTTCACGCACGATGCAGTGGCAGGTGGTGCAGGCACAGGATTTTTCACAGGCGTGTTCCACTTCGATACCTGCACGCAGGGCAACATCGAGAATGGTTTCACCGGTCTTCGCTTCCAGAACAGCGCCATCCGGACAGAGGTCCGCATGAGGCAAAATTACAATCTTTGGCATATTAAACCTCGTCCACGGACTGGCCTTTCAGCGCGACGCGGACAGATTTGTCCATGCGGCGAGCAGCGAAGTCCTGGGTTTGTTTATCAACGTTTTTAATGGCTTCTTCTATTGCGTCAGCGTCATCGCCTACTGCGACAGCGCTTAAGCGCGCGGCAGCGTCGTCAATCACCTGGCGCTCAGCGGCGCTTAACAGCGCGGCATCGGCAGCGAGCGCGCCGTTCAGGCTCTCCAGCACGCGGGCGGCTTCAACTTTTTGTTCAGCCAGCATACGCGCCTTCACATCCTGCTCGGCGTAGCTCATTGAGTCCTGAATCATGGAGGCGATTTCGCCATCGGTCAGGCCGTAGGACGGCTTAACCTGAATAGACGACTCGACACCGGTCGATTTTTCCATCGCCGTGACGCTCAGCAGGCCGTCGGCATCCACCTGGAAGGTGACGCGAATATGCGCCCCGCCCGCCGGCAGCGCCGGGATTCCGCGCAGCGCAAAGCGCGCCAGAGAACGGCAGTCCTGCACCAGCTCGCGTTCGCCCTGCATCACGTGGATGGACATCGCGGTCTGGCCGTCTTTAAAGGTGGTGAACTCCTGCGCGCGCGCCACCGGAATGGTGGTGTTACGCGGGATCACTTTCTCCACCAGGCCGCCCATGGTTTCTAAACCCAGCGACAGCGGGATGACGTCCAGCAGCAGCATTTCGCTGTCCGGCTTGTTGCCAACCAGAATATCGGCCTGAATCGCGGCGCCGACGGCAACCACTTTGTCCGGGTCGATGGAGGTCAGCGGCGTGCGGCCAAAGAATTCGCCCACGCGCTCGCGCACCAGCGGCACGCGGGTCGAACCGCCCACCATGACCACTTCCAGCACCTCGTTCGCCTCAACGCCGGCATCTTTCAATGCGCGACGGCAGGCCAGTAAGGTGCGTTTCACCAGCGGGGCAATCAGATCGCTGAACTGGTCGCGGGTGATGTCACCCTGCCAGCCCGCAACATTGACGGTAACCGTCTGCGCATCGCTCAGGGCGATTTTGGCGTCGATGGCCGCATCCAGCAGTTCACGCTGTACGCGCGCATCGCTGCGATCGCTGATGCCCGCCTGCTCGCGGATGTAGTCCGCCAGCAGATGGTCGAAGTCATCGCCGCCCAGCGCGGAATCCCCGCCGGTCGCCAGCACTTCAAATACCCCGCGGCTCAGGCGCAGGATAGAGATATCAAATGTCCCGCCGCCGAGATCGTAAACCGCGATCACCCCTTCCTGACCGGAATCGAGGCCGTAGGCAATCGCCGCCGCCGTCGGTTCGTTCAGCAGACGCAGAACGTGCAGGCCCGCCAGACGCGCGGCGTCTTTGGTGCCCTGACGCTGTGCATCATCAAAGTAAGCAGGAACGGTGATCACCACGCCGTCCAGATCGCCGCCGAGCGTGGCCGTAGCACGCTCCGCCAGCGCTTTGAGAATGTCAGCAGAAACACGAATCGGGTTCAGCAGACCGGCCGCGGTCGCAATCATCGGCAGGCCGTTTTCACTGGCCTGCAGCTGATACGGCAGATGCGGGTAGCGGGTCTGAATATCGGCCAGCGAGCGGCCCATCATGCGCTTGACGGAGCTGATGGTATTCGCCGGATCGCGCGCGGCGTTAGCGCGGGCGTCATAGCCGACCGCGTGACCCTGCTGCTGGTAGTGGACCACGGAAGGCAGCAGATGACGGCCCTGCTCGTCAGCCAGCGTTTCCGCCTGGCCGCTGCGCACGGTCGCCACGAGGGAATTGGTGGTGCCCAGATCGATACCCACCGCCAGACGACGCTGGTGCGGTGCGGCACTTAAGCCAGGCTCACTAATTTGTAATAAGGCCATAATTGCTTCCGAAATTAAAAATCGAGCAGCTTTTCTTCGAGTTGTTCAGCACTGCTTCGCAGTTTATCGAGAAAACGGAGTTTGCGCACAGTGTCTGCCGCCACGTCCCAGGTCTCGTTGTTCAGTTGCTCCACCATCTGCTGATGGCGGGTATCGAACATGCCCTTCACGCGCGTGATGAAGCTTTCCAGACGCGCTTCGTCTTTGGCCTGTTCAATCTCATCCAGCTCTTCGCGCAGCTCCAGCTGCTCCATCAGAAACGCCGTGTCGCGCACGGTGTGCTGTTCGCTCGCCAGATCAAAACCGTGGAGCGAGAGCAGATACTCAGCGCGCGCCAGCGGATGGCGCAACGTCTGCCAGGCCTGGTTGATGGTCGCGGATTGCGACACCGCAGCCAGCTGCTCTGCCTGAGTACCGCTCGCGAATTTGTCCGGATGGTACTGACGCTGCAGATCCTGAAAACGGATCGTCAGCGCCTGGAGATCGATCGGGTATTGAGCGGGTAGTCCGAAGAGAGTGAAGTAATCCATAACAATCTCAGGGGTAGCCTGTTAGAACAAACCCCACGCGTAGCGGGTAACGCCACGGTGGGGTTTCGGATGACGCGCGGTTAAACGTGGAAGCTTTCGCCGCAACCACACTCGTCTTTGACGTTCGGGTTCGTAAATTTGAACCCTTCGTTCAGGCCTTCTTTGACGAAGTCCAGCTGAGTGCCGTTGAGGAATTGCAGGCTTTTGCCATCGACCACCACCTTCACGCCCTTGTCTTCAAACACGATGTCGTCAGACGCCGGCTCGTCAACAAACTCCAGTACGTAAGCCATACCAGAACAGCCGGAGGTACGTACGCCCAGTCGCAGGCCAAAGCCTTTACCACGGTTCGCCAGAAAAGAGCTTACTCGCGCGGCAGCGCTGTCGCTAAGGGTAATCGACATACTCAAACCTCAATTATTTTGCTTCACGTTTGCTTTTGTAATCCGCAATGGCGGCTTTGATCGCGTCTTCTGCCAGAATTGAGCAGTGAATTTTCACCGGTGGCAGTTCGAGTTCTTCAGCAATATCCGTGTTCTTGATTGCCTGTGCTTCGTCCAGAGACTTGCCCTTCACCCATTCGGTGACGAGGGAGCTGGACGCGATAGCAGAACCGCAGCCGTAGGTCTTGAAGCGCGCGTCTTCAATGATACCTTCATTGTTGACTTTAATCTGCAACTTCATCACGTCGCCACACGCTGGCGCACCGACCATGCCGCTACCAACAGATTCGTCGCTGTTGTCAAAAGAGCCAACGTTGCGCGGGTTTTCGTAATGATCGATGACTTTTTCGCTGTATGCCATGATTGAATTCTCCTTATGTACCGATTAGTGATGTGACCATTCAATGCTGTTCAGATCCACGCCCTGCTTGAACATTTCCCACAGTGGAGAAAGGTCGCGCAGACGGCCAATGGAGTTGCGAACCAGCTTGATGGTGTAGTCAATCTCTTCTTCGGTAGTGAAACGACCTAAAGAGAAACGGATAGAGCTGTGTGCCAGCTCGTCAGTCATACCCAGCGCGCGCAGCACGTAGGATGGCTCAAGGCTTGCAGACGTACAGGCAGAACCGGAAGAAACCGCCAGGTCTTTCAGCGCCATGATCAACGACTCGCCTTCAACATAGTTGAAGCTGACGTTGAGGATGTTCGGTGCGCCCTGCTCGAGATCGCCGTTCAGATACACTTCTTCCATATCTTTCACGCCGTCCCACAGACGGTTACGCAGCGTGCGCAGGCGTGCCATCTCGGTTTCCATCTCTTCTTTTGCAATGCGGTAGGCTTCGCCCATGCCCACGATCTGGTGAACAGGCAGCGTACCGGAACGCATGCCGCGCTCGTGACCACCGCCGTGCATCTGTGCTTCGATGCGGATACGCGGTTTACGACGAACGTACAGCGCGCCGATGCCTTTCGGGCCATAGATTTTGTGGCCGGAGAAGGACATCAGGTCAACTTTCAACTGGCTCAGGTCGATAGGCAGTTTGCCCACGCTCTGGGTCGCGTCCACGTGGTAGATGATACCGCGCGCGCGGCACATTTCGCCGATGGTCGCGATGTCTTGTACCACGCCGATTTCGTTGTTGACGTGCATGATGGAGACCAGAATGGTGTCATCACGCATGGCCGCTTCGAGCTCTTTCAGATCGATAATGCCGTTGCTCTGTGGCGCCAGATAGGTGACTTCGTACCCTTCACGCTCCAGCTGGCGGCAGGTGTCCAGCACGGCTTTGTGTTCGGTTTTGCTGGTGATAATGTGCTTGCCTTTTTTCTGATAAAAGTTGGCTGCACCTTTGATCGCCAGGTTGTCGGATTCGGTCGCACCGGAGGTGAAAACAATCTCACGCGGGTCGGCACCCACCAGGTCAGCAATCTGATTACGGGCGATATCAACCGCCTCTTCAGCATGCCAGCCAAAACGGTGTGAACGGGAAGCTGGGTTACCAAAGTTTCCGTCCAGGGTCAGACACTGCATCATTTTCTCGGCAACACGCGGGTCCACCGGCGTGGTTGCGGAGTAATCGAGATAAATCGGTAATTTCATTGCTCTTTAAACTCCGTACATCGCTTCAATGCAAGGAATCAGGCAACCGGCTGGATGTACGACCGAGTACACGGGGCGAGTCTACGCCCCGGCCTGATTCTGAAATACTTATCGTTTTATTACGCGCGTAATTTGACGTCGATAGCGTCCTGCGCGCGGGTGCTGCGTTGGGAATCATGGCTGTGCTGACGGCCCGAAACATCCAGAACTTCCTGGTTATTCACCAGCTCACCGAGGGTGATGTTGTTCAGGAAGCCGGTCAGACGGTCGCTCAGATCGCGCCACAGCGCGTGGGTCAGGCATTTATCGCCGCCCTGGCAGCCGCCTTTACCCTGGCAACGGGTCGCGTCAACGGATTCGTCAACGGCGCTGATCACTTCGCCAACTGCAATACTGCCCGCGTCTTTACCCAGCAGATAACCGCCGCCTGGGCCACGAACGCTGGAAACCAGTCCATTTTTACGCAGTCTGGAGAACAGCTGTTCCAGATAAGAGAGGGAGATCCCCTGTCGTTCAGAAATATCAGCCAACGGAACCGGGCCCGCTTCGGAGTTGAGCGCAACGTCCAGCATCGCGGTCACGGCATAACGCCCTTTAGATGTCAGTCTCATGTCTTACTTAACCTCAAACTCGCCCCTGCCCGGGGTTTTTTATTGTAAAATGGGGTATTGCATAGCAGGGCCAAGTCTGACATTCCTGACTAAAATGGTCAACTATTTACTTGACTGTTTTAGTCAGGTATTTAACCTTCTGTGCCGTTTTTTGTCGGGTGGCGCTTCGCTTACCCGACCTGCGGTTTTGTAGGCCGGATAAGCGAAGCGCCACCCGGCGAACAGACGACACTACTCTTTATTTTTCTGCTCAATCGACGCCAGGATCCCGCGCAGGATGTTCAGCTCCTGGCTTTCCGGACGCGCGCGGGTGAACAGACGGCGCAGCTTGTTCATCACCTGACCCGGGTGGCCTTCGCGGATAAAGCCGGTCGAGAGCAGCGTCTGCTCCAGGTGACCGTAGAAACGCTCAAGGTCGTCCACCAGCGGGTAAGCCGTCTCTTCTTTAGGCTCAACCTCTTTTTCCTGCGTTGCCAGCCACGCCATACGCACTTCATAGGCGATAACCTGCACCGCCATCGCCAGGTTCAGCGAGCTGTACTCCGGGTTTGCCGCAATTGCCACGTGATAATGACACTTCTGCAGCTCGTCGTTGGTCAGGCCAACGCGCTCGCGGCCGAACACCAGCGCAACCGGTGCTTGTTCAGCCTCAGAGACACTTTTCAGGCCGCATTCACGCGGATCGAGCATTGGCCACGGCAGCGTGCGCGAACGCGCGCTGGTACCGACAACGAGGCTGCAGCCGGCCAGCGCTTCGTCAAGGGTATCGACGATCTGGGCGTTGCCGATCACGTCGCTGGCTCCGGCCGCCAGGGCGATGGCCTGCGAGTCTGGCTTCACCAGCGGGTTAACCAGCCACAGGTTCGTTAAGCCCATGGTTTTCATAGCGCGGGCAACGGAGCCCATGTTGCCGGTGTGCGATGTTTCGACCAGCACGATTCGAATGTTTTGCAGCATAATTTTTAATGTCTGGATTCAGTGTCTGAAGAATATTCGGGCATATTATCATAAACGGGAGACATAATCCGATCCCGCTGCTATACTCTGCGCCGATTTTCCTGTTCTTTAACATCCAGTGAGAGAGACCGATGCATCCGATGCTGACCATCGCCGTGCGCGCAGCGCGCAAGGCGGGTAATGTAATTGCCAAACACTACGAAACGCCAGACTCCGTAGAAACCAGCCAGAAAGGCAGCAATGATTTCGTGACGAACGTCGATAAAGCCGCAGAAGCGATTATTATCGAAACGATCCGCAAATCTTACCCACAGCACACCATCATCACCGAAGAAAGCGGTGAACATGAAGGTACCGATCAGGATGTTCAATGGGTTATCGATCCACTGGATGGCACCACCAACTTCGTCAAACGCCTGCCACACTTCTCTGTGTCTATCGCCGTACGCATTAAAGGCCGTACTGAAGTCGCCGTTGTGTACGATCCAATGCGTAACGAACTGTTCACCGCGACCCGCGGTCAGGGCGCACAGCTGAACGGCTACCGTCTGCGCTGCAGCAACGCACGCGATCTGGACGGCACCATCCTGGCGACCGGTTTCCCGTTCAAGGCGAAACAGCACGCGACCACCTATATGAATATCCTCGGCAAACTGTTCACCGAATGCGCGGACTTCCGTCGCACCGGTTCTGCTGCGCTGGATCTGGCCTACGTTGCCACCGGCCGCGTTGACGGTTACTTCGAACTCTCACTGAAGCCATGGGATTTTGCAGCGGGCGAGCTGATCGCGCGTGAAGCAGGCGCCATTGTGTGTGACTTCACCGGCGGCCATAACTATATGTCTACAGGCAACATTGTTGCGGGTAACCCACGCGTTGTTAAAGCCATGCTGGCCAACATGCGTGATGAACTGAGCGATGCGCTGAAGCGTTAATCCAGTTTGTTAAGCCCGGTGGCGCTACGCTTACCGGGCCTACAAAATCCCTCAGTACGCTAGAAAGGCCGCAATCCCCTTCCCACCGGCACCGCGCTCATCCACATCGTCACCGCCGCCACCAGCAGAATCACTCCCCCCGCCAGCGCAAGCGTTGTCCACCCTATCTGTCGCCACAGCACCGGCGTTTTACTGCCGCTGAGTTTGACCGCCAGCTGACGGAAGCTGTGAACCAGCAGCGCTAAAGACGAAATGGTGAGAGAGGTTCCTGCCGCCATCGCCAGCGCCGAGAGCATTCCCCAGCCAAAGACACCTATTATCTTACTGAACAGCAGCACCATAATGGCACCCGAGCACGGGCGCATCCCCATCGAGAGAATAATCATCAGCCGGGCGCGCCAGTCGTCGCCGTTCTGTAATTGTTCCTGCGTGGGCAGATGCTGATGACCGCAGCCGCAGTGTTCATCATGAACGTGGTGCGGCGTAAAGGATTTGAACGTGGGCTTTTTCAGCAGCGCGCGGAGTTTTTTCAGCGCCCGCCAGCAGAGGATCAGCCCCAGCACGCCCACCAGCGCATAGCTGCCCTTCTCCAGCCAGAAGCTGCTCATGTGCAGCTGGCGCGCCGGAAGCTGTAATAGCGAAAGCACAACAACAACCAGCGAAATCGCCACGCCGCCCTGAAGCAGCGAAGAGGCCAGCGTCAGGCCGATGCTCGATTTCAGCTTAGACGGATGGGTGGCAAGCCAGGTGGTGATGACGATTTTGCCGTGCCCCGGCCCCAGCGCGTGCAGAACGCCATAGACAAAACTGAACGCCAGCAGCGAGCCGCCCGCTTTGGCCGGGTTCTCGGCCACCGCCTTCAGCAGTCCGCTCATCTGCTGGTTGACCTCACGCTGCCAGATAATGCTTTTCATCATCACCTGCGGCCAGGCCTGCCACAGCCACAGCGCCCCGCAAACCGCGAACAGCAAAAAGAGCGCCAGCGGCCAGAGGTGTAGCCAGCGGCGAGACTTCCGAACTGGAGAGGAGATCACTGACATTGTAACGTCACCTCCTGCGCGAACTGTTTACCCAGCTCCATGTCCTCAGGCGGGGCATCTGCTTTATCCAGCGAGATCGCAAAGTTCAGCGTCTCTTCGCTGGGTTTCGGGGTGTGCACGCCAATTTTGCAGCTTTTTTGCAGCGCGTCCGGCAGCCGTACGTCGCTGTCTTTGTCATAGCGCATGTCGACATAGTAGGTAGGGTCAAAAGTGGAAAAGCGGTACGTTTGCCCCGCCAGCGGCTGAGGATGCGCCAGCGGAAGCACGAACGTCAGCACCGCCTGATGCCCGTCACGCGTCATCCCGTATTCCGTTGGACGGTTCTGAAATTTGACCTTTTGTCCGTTATGCCAGAATTCGGTGAAGTAGTGCTGGCCGAGCACGTTGGCCATTACTTCCGCCGCCAGTTTTTTCCAGATGTCGTCGCTGGGCTTCGCGTTTCCCGCATCATAGAGCAGGTCAGCCGAGGTGATTTCATCCATCGTCCAGCGCATTTTCAGGCCGCTCAGCTGCGTGCCGTCGGTGACCAGCTCGGTCTGGAGGCCAATAAAACTGTGAGGGTGGGCGCTGGCGGTGAAGGTGATAACCGCCAAAAATAACGCCATCGCACTTTGTTTAACTGTTTGCATCAATTCCTCACGTCAAAAATTCTGTGATGTTCCCCTGCAATCCTGAGTGAAAGGCCTGCCGGCGCGCTTTTCAGCGCTCATCCTTTAGCTATTCTTATCAAACATTCACACTGGATACCCGACAGATGATGACGACGCTTGAAATTCCATCTGTGCTTTCCAGTTCGCAGCGCCGCTGCCAGGTGCTTTTGATGCTTTACCTGCCCGATGCTGCCGTCACCGCACAGAGCATAATCGCTGCCAACGGCGTGGACGACGCGATGGCACGGCAAGATATAGCCGAGACGCGCGATGAAATCCAGCGCTATCACCGGCTGGATATCGTCACGCACCACGACGGCTGCTACCGGATTGAAGGCACAGCCCTGAATCAGCGTTTATGCCTGCTGCACTGGCTGCGCCGGGCGCTGCGGCTTTGTCCGCAGTTTGTCTCGCACCAGTTTACCCCCGCATTAAAAACCGCGCTTAAACAACTCGGCATCGCGCGCCCGCTTTACGACGATGCGAACCTGCGGGCGCTGATCGGCTTCTGCTCACGCAAGCTGCAGCGCCAGTTTGAATGCCGCGATGTGCAGTTTTTACAGCTCTATCTGCAATATTGTCTTATTCAGCACCAGCTCGGGAATACGCCGCAGTTTTCGCATGCCCAGCGCAGCTGGACCCAGTCGCGGGGAGAGTATTTTACGGCGCAGGAGATTGTCCGCCACTGGAAGCGGCGCGTGCCGCAGGGCGCGCATGTGGATGAACAGCTGTTTCTGGCGCTGCTGTTTATGATGCTCCGCACGCCCGATCCGGTTCTTGATAAGCACCAGCAGGATCAGCGTCTACGCCGGGCCATCGTGCGCATGGTGGCCCGTTTTCGCTCGCAGACCGGAATGAACTTCAGCGATGAGCAGGGGCTGACCGATCAGCTGTATATCCATCTGGCTCAGGCGCTGGACCGTTCGCTGTTTGAGATCGGCATCGACAACAGCCTGCCGGAGGAGATCCATCGCCTTTATCCCCGGCTGTTACGTACCACGAAAGAGGCGCTGTTTGAGCTGGAGGCGGAATTCGGGCTGCGTTTTTCCGACGAAGAGATGAGTCTGGTGGCGGTAATTTTCGGTGCCTGGCTGATGCAGGAGACCGATCTGCATGAAAAACAGGTGATCCTGCTGACGGGAGACGATAAAGCCAGTGAGGAACAGATCGAACAACAGCTTCGCGAGCTGACGCTGCTGCCGCTCAACATTCGCTACCTGACGCTGCAGGCCTTTCAGAAAGAGGGGGCGCCGCGCGAAGCCGCGCTGGTAATCACCCCCTACCCGACGGCCCTGCCGCTGTTCTCGCCGCCGCTGATCCATGCCGTTGAGACACTGAACGCGCAGCAGCAAGAACATATTCGCGCCATGCTGGAATCATAGCGACGCGCGGGCGGCCACTTTAGGTCGAACAACAATGGCGGGCAAGGCGACGAGCGCCATCACCCAGAAGACGCCGTGCCCCAGGTGCTGGTAAAGGAACCCCGCAAACACCGTCATGATCGCGATACTGCCCCCCATTGCCACTGCCGAATAGACGGCCTGCAGGCGAATCACGTCCCCGCCCTCGCGCGCTGCGATATAGCGCATGGCCGCCAGATGGCACACGGTAAAGGTGCCGCAGTGAAGAATTTGCGCCACAATTAGCCACGGCAGATCGGTCGTCCAGCCCATAATCCCCCAGCGCGCCACGCCGCACACGGCGGAAAGCAGCAGCAGGTCACGCGCGCCAAAGCGACGGAACAGTTTTTTGCTCAGGGCAAAGATAATGACTTCGGCCACCACGCCCAGCGACCACAGATAGCCCACGGCGGAAGCGGAATATCCTGCCCCCTGCCAGTAGATGGCGCTGAAACCGTAGTACGCCGCATGTGCCCCCTGAAGGAGGCACACGCACGCCAGAAAACGCCAGCTCTGTGCGACCAGGCTCTGCCATGCGGGCCAGCCCGCGCTCTCCTGATGGCGACTTTCCCCCTGCGGCATCACCGACGGTCGCAGAAGCATGCCCAGCAGCATCGAGGCAATACCGATACTCAGCAGGGCAAGAATGGCGCGGTAATCGTAGAGGCTGACCAGTTTCCCCACCAGCGCCGAGCCAATCACAAAGGCGATAGAACCCCACAGGCGCACGCGACCGTAGTCCATGGTGATCTGCTTTTGCCAGGTGTTCGCCAGGGCATCCGTCAGCGGCACCAGCGGTGAGAAGAACAGGTTAAAGCCAACCATCACCACCATCAGCCAGGCAAACTGATGGCTGACCCAGAAGCAGGCCACAAAGACCAGGGTCAGCAGAGCCAGAATGCGTACGGCCTTGATCAGTAAGGAGGGATCGCTGACGCGCGGGGCGATCAGCAGGCTGCCGAGGAAACGTGCCACCAGCCCGGCCCCCAGCAGGACACCGATGGTCTCAGGCGTCAGGCCGATACCCTTAAGCCAGACGCTCCAGAAAGGCAGAAAAATGCCGTAGCTAAAGAAATAGGTGAAATAACTGAGCGCCAGCCAGCGCGTGGAATGCAAGACCATGAATCCCTCCCGAAATCGAGGCCATAGTCTGGCGAGAATATAAAAATTAAGCAAGTAGATAGCCTGCTATAAATTAACGAAAAATTAACATCTTGTGCAGTCGTCTGGCTTATGGCAGGGAATGAAAATGTGTATTACGTTTAAATTACTCCACTTGCAGAGGTATTTCTGCCATGAACTCACTACGTTATCTCGATTTTGGTCAGTCGCGTCATCTGCTGCTGCTCATTGGCCGCATCGCGCTTGTCGTGCTGTTTATTATCTTTGGTTACCCGAAACTGACGGGGTTTAGCGGTACCGTACAGTATATGACCTCGCTGGGTACGCCGATGCCCATGCTGGCGGCCATTATTGCGGTGGTGATGGAAGTGCCTGCTGCGATCCTGATCGTACTGGGCTTTTTCACCCGCCCTCTCGCGGTACTGTTTGTGTTCTACACCCTCGGAACGGCGGTGATTGGGCATCACTACTGGGATATGACCGGTGATGCAGTCGTACCGAATATGATTAATTTCTACAAGAACGTCAGTATTGCTGGCGCCTTTATTTTGCTGGCGATTGTCGGACCTGGCGCCATCTCCCTGGACCGGCGTTAAGCCATAAAAAAAGGCCGCATGCGCGGCCTTTTTTATTTCTGCAAAGCAGAGGAATTATGCGTATACCGGGAAGCGTGCGCAGATATCCAGAACTTTACCTTTGACGCGCTCGATAACCGCTTCGTCATTGATGTTGTCCAGAACGTCACACATCCAGCCAGCCAGCTCTTTCACTTCCGCTTCTTTGAAGCCGCGGCGAGTCACGGCCGGAGAACCGATACGGATACCGGAGGTCACGAACGGGCTCTTCGGATCGTTTGGCACGCTGTTTTTGTTCACGGTGATGTTGGCGCGGCCCAGGGCAGCGTCAGCTTCTTTACCGGTCAGGTTCTTATCAACCAGATCCAGCAGGAACAGGTGGTTTTCAGTCCCGCCGGATACCACTTTGTAGCCACGGTTCAGGAACACTTCCACCATCGCTTTGGCGTTCTTAGCAACCTGCTGCTGGTAAACCTTGAACTCTGGCTCCATCGCTTCTTTCAGCGCGACCGCTTTTGCCGCGATAACGTGCATCAGCGGGCCGCCCTGCGCGCTTGGGAACACCGCGGAGTTCAGTTTTTTGTACAGCTCTTCGTCACCGCCTTTCGCCAGGATCAGGCCACCGCGTGGACCCGCCAGGGTTTTGTGGGTGGTGGTGGTCACAACGTGAGCGTGTGGAACCGGGTTTGGGTAAACGCCTGCGGCAATCAGACCGGCAACGTGCGCCATGTCGACGAACAGATAAGCGCCGATGCTGTCTGCGATTTCACGCATTTTTGCCCAGTCAACGATACCGGAATAAGCAGAGAAACCACCGATGATCATCTTCGGCTTGTGCTCTTTGGCCTGCTTAGCCATGTCTTCGTAGTCAATTTTGCCGGACTCATCAATACCGTAAGGGATGATGTTGTACAGTTTGCCGGAGAAGTTAACCGGGGAGCCGTGAGTCAGGTGGCCGCCCTGCGCCAGGTTCATACCCAGAACGGTATCGCCCGGCTGCAGCAGCGCGGTGTAGACCGCGAAGTTAGCCTGGGAGCCAGAGTGCGGCTGGACGTTTGCATAGTCAGCGCCAAAAAGTTCTTTCGCACGATCGATAGCCAGTTGCTCAACGATATCAACGTACTCGCAACCGCCGTAATAGCGTTTGCCCGGGTAACCTTCAGCGTATTTGTTGGTCAGCTGAGACCCCTGCGCCTGCATCACGCGCGGGCTGGTGTAGTTTTCGGAGGCGATCAGTTCGATGTGCTCTTCCTGACGTACTTTTTCCTGCTCCATAGCCTGCCACAGTTCGGCATCATAATCGGCAATGTTCATTTCACGCTTTAACATCCGCATCTCCTGACTCAGCTAACAAGTAAATTTTGGCCTGAAAAGGCAGTCCTGTTGGACGACGGGCAACAGTATAACTGATTAGTTCTGTGATAACAGGTCTTGACAAACGATTTTACGCAAACGTTTTCCTACCCGCCACGCAAGGGTTTGAGGAATAAAGCGCTCGCCCTTTCCAGCGGATTTCTTTTCAGGTTTGTGATGCATATTTTTCATCTTGCAAAGAACCATTTACAACGCAGGGGTATTTTTTATAAGATGCATTTAAAATACATCATTTAAATAACATCAGAAGGACGCGCTCATGCTCGACGCTCAAACCATCGCTACCGTAAAAGCCACTATTCCCCTGCTGGTGGAAACCGGCCCTAAACTCACCGCCCATTTCTACGATCGCATGTTCACGCACAACCCGGAGCTCAAAGAGATTTTCAACATGAGCAACCAGCGTAACGGCGATCAGCGTGAAGCGCTGTTCAACGCCATCGCGGCTTACGCCAGCAATATTGAAAACCTGGCTGCGCTGCTGCCCGCGGTGGAAAAAATCGCGCAGAAACATACCAGCTTCCAGATCCAACCCGAGCAGTACAACATCGTCGGTACTCACCTGCTGGCGACGCTGGACGAAATGTTCAGCCCAGGGCAGGAGGTGCTGGACGCGTGGGGTAAAGCCTACGGGGTGCTGGCAAACGTGTTTATCAACCGTGAAGCACAGATTTACAGCGAAAACGCCAGCAAGAACGGCGGCTGGGAAGGCACCCGCGCGTTCCGCATCGTTGAGAAAACCCCGCGCAGCGCGTTAATCACCAGCTTCGAGTTTGAGCCGGTGGACGGTCAACCGGTGGCCGATTACCAGCCAGGGCAGTATCTGGGGGTGTGGCTGAAGCCTGAAGGTTTCCCGCATCAGGAGATCCGTCAGTATTCTCTTACCCGCAAGCCAAACGGTAAAGGCTACCGCATTGCGGTGAAGCGTGAGGACGGCGGTCAGGTTTCCAGCTGGCTGCATAACGAAGCGAACGTAGGCGACGTGGTCCATCTGGCCGCGCCGGCGGGCGACTTCTTCATGGCCGTTGAAGCGAATACCCCGGTGACGCTGATCTCTGCGGGTGTCGGCCAGACGCCGATGCTGGCGATGCTTGATACGCTGGCAAAATCACACCACGGTGCACAGGTTAACTGGTTTCATGCCGCCGAAAACGGCGACGTGCACGCCTTTGCGGATGAGGTGAAAACGCTCGGAGCCTCCCTGCCGCGTTTCACCGCGCATACCTGGTATCGTCTGCCGACGGAAGCGGATCGCGCTGCCGCGCAATTTGACAGCGAAGGGTTGATGGATTTACGCCAGCATGAAGGTGCGTTCAGCGCACCGGAGATGCAGTTCTACGTCTGTGGACCGGTGGCGTTTATGCAGTATGCCGCGAAGCAGCTGGTTGAGCTGGGCGTGAACAAAGACAACATTCATTACGAATGTTTCGGGCCGCATAAGGTGCTGTAATGCAAAAAGCCCCTCGTTTGAGGGGCTTTTTTCCGTCGGGTGGCGGCTGCGCCTTACCCGGCCTGGAAAATGCTTAAATCGCGGCGTCGTCTTCTTCGCCGGTACGGATACGGATAACGCGCGCCACGTCAAAGACGAAGATTTTACCATCGCCAATCTTGCCGGTCTGCGCCGTGCGGATAATGGTATCCACACAGGTATCGACGATATCGTCGCTGACCACGATTTCAATTTTCACTTTCGGCAGAAAGTCCACCATGTACTCTGCGCCACGGTAAAGCTCGGTGTGACCTTTCTGACGACCAAAACCTTTCACTTCCGTCACGGTCATCCCGGTGATGCCGACTTCCGCCAGCGCTTCACGCACATCATCCAGTTTGAAAGGTTTAATAATCGCATCAATCTTTTTCATGGTGGGTCCTTAAACTCTTGCCTGTAAGCTGCTTCGTAATCGGTTGCTCACAGTACCATACGGCATTACTCTTTAAAATCGTTTGCTTCCAGCTCATGGCGTGAGAGCAGTTTATAAAACTCGGTGCGGTTGCGCCCGGCCATCCGCGCCGCGTGGGTCACGTTGCCTTTGGTGATCTGCAATAGCTTGCGCAGATAGTTCAGCTCGAACTGGTTACGCGCTTCGGCAAACGTCGGCAAGGCCGTGTTTTCCCCTTCCAGCGCCTGCTCCACCAGCGCGTCGCTGATGACCGGTGAGGAGGTCAGCGCCACGCACTGCTCAATCACGTTGACCAGCTGACGGACGTTACCCGGCCAGCTTGCGGCCATCAGCCGCTTCATCGCATCGGTGGAAAACGCGCGCACGAACGGTTTATGGCGATCGGCCGCCTGGCGCAAAAGATGGTTCGCCAGCAGCGGGATGTCTTCCGCACGTTCGGCCAGCGCCGGGATCTTCAGGTTGACCACGTTCAGGCGGTAGTAGAGATCTTCGCGGAACTCGTTGCGGGCCATCACTTTTGGCAGATCGCGGTGGGTAGCGGAGATAATTCGCACGTTAATATCGATATCGCGGTTGCTGCCCAGCGGGCGCACTTTGCGCTCCTGCAGCACGCGCAGCAGCTTGACCTGCAGCGGCGCGGGCATATCGCCAATTTCGTCCAGGAACAGCGTGCCGCCTTCCGCCGCCTGGAACAACCCTTCACGGCTGCTTACCGCACCGGTGAATGCGCCGCGGGCATGACCAAACAGTTCGGATTCAAGCAGCTGCTCCGGGAGCGCGCCACAGTTAATCGCAATAAAGGCGTTCTTGCTGCGCGGGCTGGCGTTATGAATTGCCTGCGCGAGGATCTCTTTCCCGGTTCCGCTCTGGCCGTTGATAAGCACGCTGACGTCCGACTGCGCCACCATCCTCGCCTGTTCCAGCAGACGCAGCATCACGGGGCTGCGCGTGACGATAGATTCCCGCCAGGCTTCATCCCCCGCCGGAGCGGCATGTTCCAGCGCGCTGTCGATAGCCTTATACAGTGCGTCTTTGTCCACCGGCTTGGTCAGGAAGCTGAACACCCCCTGCTGCGTCGCGGCAACCGCATCCGGGATCGACCCGTGCGCGGTCAGGATAATCACGGGCATACCCGGCTGCTGCTTCTGGATCTCCGCGAACAGCTGCAGGCCGTCCATTTCATCCATCCGCAGGTCGCTTATCACCAGATCGATTTTTTCGCGGCTGAGAATTTTCAGCCCCTCCAGCCCGCTTTCCGCGGTCACGACGCTATAGCCTTCACTCACCAGACGCATCCCCAGCAGCTTTAACAGCCCGGGATCGTCATCCACCAGTAAGAGATGGGCTGGTTTACGGCTCGTCATGCTTCACATCCTCTTGTTTCGGCGTATCGCTGTCCGGCGCAGCGGATGAACTCCCCGGCTGATATTTACGCGACGAGAGCTGTCTTTCGATATCGGTCAGGTTCTCCAGCTTGCGCGTCGTGGTATCCAGCTGGGTACGTAAATGTTGCTGCTGTTGACGCAGCGTATCCAGCTCGCTGTCGGTTGACTGTTGCAGCTTGCTGTAGCGGGAGCGCTCTTCAGAAAGCTGAAGCTGTAGCGTCTGCCCCTCGCGCCAGAGCTGGTATACCGGGCGAATTTGTACCGGAAGATTGACGACAAAGGTGTCCAGCCGGGTCACGTTGGCGCGGCGTTCGACGGGGGTAATTTTCGCATCTGCGAGTAAAATCCCACGCTTGAAGGCGTCCTGCCAGGTGTCATCATCCAGCATCGCCGCTTTCGCGCGGGCGTCGACCGGCGCCAGACGCTGTGCGCAATCTATCCCGCGCAGCCAGAACAGCGGGTTAGTTTCGACGTCATGGCCTGAGAGGTTCCAGATGTCGTCACAGCGGGTTGAGAGGAAATCAGCCAGCTGGTTATCGGGCCATTTATCTTCTTGTTTATCGCTAATCGCACTTTGCGGCACATGGGAAACACACCCTGCCAGAAATACACAGGGCAGGCTCAGGCGAAGCGTGCTGCGGGAAAACACCGCGCGTACGGCGCGGGAAAAGACGTGTGACATACTCACCAGACATAGATTCATTTTATTGATTTTTCCGGCTCAGGGGCAGTTCAATACGGAAGCAAACATCCGAGCGTTCGTCCGTGGCGATGTTAAGCTCACCCTGCATGCGTCGTATGCAGTCCCGGGCGATGCTTAAGCCCAGACCACTGCCTTTCACCGCACCTTTCCGCTGATGACTCCCCTGGAAAAAGGGCTCGAAGATCATGGTTTTTTCGTCATCGGGGATCGGGGTGCCGGTGTTAGCGACGTCTATAAACACCCGGGAACCCTTCGTATAGCTTCGGATATAAATGTTACCGGATTCAGTACCATAGTGCACCGCATTGGAATAAAGATTATCCAGCACGCTCATTAACAGCATGGGTTCAGCGAGACAGGTCGGCGCATTCAGCTCTACACCGGTATGCATCATTTTAGCTCTTGCTGGCAGGCTATGGGCGGAGATCACCATATCCACCAGCGGTTCAATGTCGACGTTTTCCAGTACGACCGCTCCGTCAGCCAGCTTGCGGTTGTAATCCAGCAGCTGCTCAATCAGCTTCTGCAGATTGCGGCTGCTGTTATCCAGGATCTCGACAATTTCTTTCTGTTCGGGCGTAAGCGGCCCAGCCACTTCGTCCGCCAGCAGCTCCGTCCCTTCGCGCATGCTGGCAAGCGGCGTTTTAAGCTCATGGGAGATATGGCGCAGGAACTGATGACGCTGTGATTCAAGCCACGCCAGGCGCTCGGACAGCCAGATGATACGCTGACCGACGGAACGCAATTCGCGGGGACCTTTAAAAGCGACCGTATCCCCGAGCGATTTCCCCTCCCCCAGGCGGTTGATCATCCGCTGGATACCCTTCACCGGGCCGATGATCATGCGGGTAAAGAGCAGCACCAGCCCGAGGCTCACGAGGAACAGCACCAGCGCCTGCCAGCCGAAGAACTGGCCGCGCTCGGCAATCTCCTGCTGAAGCTGCTGGCCACGAGAGAAAATTACCGTGCGGGTTGACTGCACCATCTCGGTATTGGCGTTGGCGAAGGCTTCCAGGCGCGCGGCGGCGGCGGCATCGGGTCCACTGTTGTGGCACTGCAGCTGCGCAAGATCGTTCAGATCCTGACGTAACGCCTGATACAGCTTGTCGTCAGGCAATACGCCGGCGTGGGCATCCAGCATTTCGCTGTAGCGCTTGCGCTGACTCTGGTACACCTTTTCCAGCGTGCGATCGTCAAGCACGCAGTACTGACGATAGCTACGCTCCATCTCAAGCGCGGCGTTGGTCATGGCTTCACTGCGTCTTGCGTCAATAAGCGTCGTGCGGTTCGTCAGTGCCGCCTGGGCACTCAACGCGTTCAGGCTTTGCCAGGCCTGCCAGGCAAGGATCAGCAACGGCAGCAGGATCAGCAGAAAGGCCATCATGACGAGCTGTCGCAGGGAACGGGGAAAAACGGGCCAGCGTTTCAACGCATTACTCTCTTAATGGGGATATACGCAGAGCGTAACTGAGTCTGCCCTTTAGATACAACAAAGCCGGGTAAAAACCCGGCTTTGTCATGGAATGAGGCGGTGCCTAACTCGACGTTTCGCCCTGGCCTGATAAAGCATCGCTATGATCAGTAGTTGGACGGCAGGCACCTTTTTGTGCGTCATTCGAAGTTTATGTAGCGCGTCCCGAAGGGGCTGACATAAGAAGGTGAATGAGCCACTGGTTAATATTATGCAACACACGTGCCAGAACGCAAAACAAAACTTTAACACATTGAAATATATAATTTTTACTCGTTTAACCGGTTAATTATCGGTTGAATGATTTTCAGGCTAAGTGTCGCTATTAAGCAACACCTTAACGGGAACCTTTTCTGCCACATATAAATCAATAGGTTAAATGTCTCCTTTTGGAGACACTCAAACCAGAGGGTTGTCGCGATTTTGCGACAGAGACAAAAAAGCCCGGTGGCGCTCGCGCCTACCGGGCCTACAGTCAGGATGCTGAAACTTAACCCAGCTGCTTACGGGCGTTGCGGAAGATGCGCATCCACGGGCTGTCCTCGCCCCAGTTTTCCGGGTGCCAGGAGTTGCTCACGGTGCGGAACACGCGTTCCGGGTGCGGCATCATGATGGTAGCACGACCGCTTTCGCTGGTCACCGCCGTAATACCGTTGACGGAACCGTTCGGGTTAGCCGGATAGGTTTCTGTGACCTTGCCGAAGTTATCGACAAAGCGCAGCGCAACCAGGCCTTTGCTCTCCAGCTGAGCCAGATGCGCCGCATCGCGCACTTCCACCTGACCTTCACCGTGTGAAACGGCGATTGGCATCTGTGAACCGACCATACCCTGCAGCAGCAGAGACGGGCTCTGAGTCACTTCCACCAGGCTGAAGCGCGCCTCAAAGCGGTCTGACTGGTTACGCACAAAGCGCGGCCAGGCTTCGCTGCCCGGGATCAGCTCGCGCAGGTTAGACATCATCTGGCAGCCGTTACACACGCCCAGCGCCAGCGTCTGCGGACGGTGGAAGAAGGTTTCGAATTCGTCGCGCACGCGGCTGTTGAACAGAATGGACTTCGCCCAGCCTTCGCCCGCGCCCAGCACGTCGCCGTAGGAAAAGCCGCCGCACGCCACCAGCGCCTGGAAATCTTCCAGACCGGTACTGCCTGCCAGCAGGTCGCTCATGTGGACGTCGATAGCGTCAAAGCCCGCGCGGTGGAAGGCAGCCGCCATCTCAACGTGGGAGTTAACGCCCTGCTCGCGCAGCACGGCCACTTTCGGACGCGCACCGGTCGCAATGTACGGCGCGGCAATGTCTTCGTTTATGTCGAAGCAGAGCTTCACGTTCAGGCCAGGATCCTGGTCATTGGCCTTCGCGTTGTGCTCCTGATCGGCACATTCCGGGTTATCACGCAGGCGCTGCATCTGCCAGGTGGTTTCCGCCCACCACATGCGCAGCGTGGTGCGGCTTTCGCTGAACACGGCGTAACCGTCAGCTTCAATGACGAAGCGGTCGCCCTGAACGGCTTTACCCAGATAGTGTACGCAGTCAGCCAGGCCATGCTGCGCCAGAATCGCTTCAACCGCATCGCGATCCGCCGCACGCACCTGAATCACGGCGCCCAGCTCTTCGTTGAACAGCGCCGCCAGACGGTCTTCGCCAAGCGTCGCAATGTTCGCTTCCACGCCACAGTGGCCGGTGAAGGCCATCTCTGCCAGGGTCACCAGCAGGCCGCCGTCGGAACGGTCGTGGTAGGCCAGCAGCTTACGCTGCGCCACCAGCGCCTGAATCGCGTCGTAGAAGCCTTTCAGCTGGGCCACGTCACGCACGTCGGCTGGCTTGTCGCCGAGCTGGCGGAAAACCTGCGCCAGCGCGGTAGCGCCCAGCGCGTTGTGACCTTTACCCAGGTCAATCAGCAGCAGGGCGTTGTCTTCGGTCGCAAGCTGCGGCGTAACGGTGTGACGCACGTCTTCCACGCGGGCAAACGCGGTGATGACCAGCGACAGCGGAGAGGTCATCTCGCGCTGCTCGCTGCCTTCCTGCCAGCGGGTTTTCATCGACATGGAGTCTTTGCCCACCGGAATGGTCAGGCCGAGGGCAGGACACAGCTCCTCACCCACCGCCTTCACGGCTTCATACAGGCCCGCGTCTTCGCCTGGGTGACCGGCAGCGGCCATCCAGTTTGCGGAGAGCTTAATACGTTTGATATCGCCAATCTGCGTCGCGGCGATGTTGGTCAGCGCTTCACCGACGGCCAGACGGGCAGAGGCCGCGAAGTCCAGCAGCGCGACCGGGGTGCGTTCACCCAGCGCCATCGCTTCGCCGTAGTAGCTGTCGAGGCTCGCGGTGGTCACGGCGCAGTTCGCCACCGGGATCTGCCACGGGCCGACCATCTGGTCACGGGATACCATACCGGTCACGGTACGGTCGCCGATGGTCACCAGGAAGGTTTTCTCCGCCACAGCTGGCAGGTGCAGCACGCGATTAACGGCTTCAGCTACGGTAATGCCCTGGCGATCCAGCGCTTTGCCCGCCGCTTTACGGGTCTGCACGTCGCGGGTCATCTTCGGCGTTTTACCGAGCAGGACGTCGAGCGGCAGATCGATCGGCTGGTTGTCGAAATGGGTGTCGCTCAGAGTCAGGTGCTGCTCTTCGGTCGCTTCACCGATGACGGCATACGGCGCGCGCTCGCGGCGGCACAGCTCGTCAAACAGCGGCAGCTGATCCGCCGCAACGGCCAGCACGTAGCGCTCCTGGGATTCGTTACACCAGATCTCCAGTGGGCTCATGCCAGGCTCATCGCTCAGGATGTCGCGCAGGTTGAAACGGCCACCGCGGCCGCCGTCGCTCACCAGTTCCGGCATGGCGTTGGACAGACCACCCGCGCCCACGTCGTGGATAAAGAGGATCGGGTTAGCATCGCCCAGCTGCCAGCAGCGGTCGATCACTTCCTGGCAGCGACGCTCCATCTCCGGGTTGTCACGCTGCACGGACGCGAAGTCGAGATCCGCATCAGACTGGCCTGAGGCCATCGAAGAGGCCGCACCGCCGCCCAGACCGATGTTCATCGCCGGGCCGCCGAGCACGATCAGCTTCGCGCCGACGACGATCTCGCCTTTCTGCACGTGATCGGCACGGATGTTGCCGATCCCGCCCGCCAGCATGATCGGTTTGTGGTAGCCGCGCAGCTCTTCGCCGTTGTGGCTGTCCACTTTCTCTTCATAGGTACGGAAGTAACCGTTCAGCGCCGGACGACCAAATTCGTTGTTAAACGCCGCGCCGCCCAGCGGGCCTTCGGTCATGATATCCAGCGCGGTCACAATGCGCTCTGGCTTGCCGAAATCTTCTTCCCACGGCTGTTCAAAGCCCGGGATACGCAGGTTGGAGACGGAGAAACCGACCAGACCCGCTTTTGGTTTTGCACCACGACCGGTCGCCCCTTCGTCACGGATTTCACCGCCGGAGCCGGTCGCCGCACCCGGCCACGGGGAGATCGCCGTCGGGTGGTTGTGGGTTTCAACCTTCATCAGGATATGCGCGGGCTCCTGATGGAAGTCATAGCGCCCTGCTTCGCGATCGGCGAAGAAGCGGCCCACCTCAGAACCTTCCATCACCGCGGCGTTGTCTTTATAGGCAGACAGCACGTGGTCAGGGGTTTGCTCCATGGTATTTTTGATCATTTTGAACAGCGACTTTGGCTGCTGTTCGCCGTCAATAATCCAGTCGGCATTGAAAATCTTGTGGCGGCAGTGCTCCGAGTTCGCCTGCGCGAACATGTAGAGTTCAATGTCGTTCGGGTTGCGGTTGAGCTTAACGAACGCATCCTGCAGGTAGTCGATCTCGTCTTCTGCCAGCGCCAGGCCGAGACGCAGGTTGGCGTCAATCAGCGCCTGACGGCCCTGCCCCAGCAGGTCCACGCTCTGTACCGGCGCAGGCTGATGGTGGGAGAAAAGCTTCTGCGCGTCATCAAGAGAGGCAAATACGCTCTCCATCATGCGGTCGTGCAGTTCAGCCGCAACCGCCTGCCACTGCGCGTCGCTCAGGGTAGAGGCTTCCACGTAGTACGCTACGCCGCGCTCCAGACGGTTAATCTGGCTCAGGCCACAGTTGTGGGCGATGTCGGTGGCTTTGGAAGACCAGGGGGAGATGGTGCCCGGACGCGGCGTCGCAAGGATCAGTTTGCCGGTTGGCGTATGGCTGCTGAGGCTTGGGCCATACTTGAGCAGGCGTTCCAGCTGTACGCGCTCCTCTGCATTCAGGGGGGCATTCAGGTCAGCAAAATGGACATACTCAGCGTAAATATTGCTTACCGGAAGGTCGGCAGCCTGAAAACGTGCCAGCAGTTTGGTAATACGGAAGGCAGACAGTGCAGGCGAACCACGCAGAATTTCCATCATAAGTCTCTCGTCTTCGAAGCGCCGGGGCGCTTACAGTGTGCGCAAGGGGGGAAAACGGGCGTCATTATAGAGAATCCTGAGCGCCGACGAAACCGTTTGCGTCGAAATAAAATTGACGAAGAGATTTAACAATAGATGTGACCTGTCTCTCTAATTGGTTGCCAAGTGGCGCAAGTTTACGCAAAATGCCGCTCATTCAATGGCAAACCTTATTGTTAACATGGCTACAGCAGACTGAGGCAACCGGCGTCGCAGAGAATTAACTAATTGAAAAAATTAAAGATTAATTATCTGCTCATCGGCATTGTAACGTTGCTGCTGGCAGTGGCCCTCTGGCCTTCCATCCCCTGGATCGGCAAAGCCGAAAACCGTATCGCCGCCATTCAGGAGCGGGGGGAATTGCGCGTCAGTACCCTTAACTCTCCGCTGATTTACAGCGACATCAACGGCAAAATCATTGGTCTGGATTATGAACTGGCACAACAGTTCGCCGATTATCTTGGCGTGAAGCTAAAAATCACCGTCCGCCAGAATATCAACCAGCTGTTTGACGACCTCGATAACGACGATGCCGATATGCTGGCCGCCGGGCTGGTGTATAACAGCGAGCGCAGCAAAAACTATCAGCCGGGCCCGACCTACTACTCCGTTTCGCAGCAGCTGGTTTATCGCGTCGGGAGCCTGCGCCCGCGCTCGCTGGCGTCGATTAACGATCGGCAGCTGACGATTGCCCCCGGCCACGTGGTGATTGACGATCTGCGCGAGCTCAAGGAGAAGAAATATCCCGACCTGAGCTGGACGGTGGATGCGAAACTCGGCACGACGGAGCTGCTGGAGCAGGTAAAAGATCAGAAAGTCCCTTACACCATCGCCGATTCGGTCGCGATCAGCCTGTTCCAGCGCGTGCATCCTGAAATCGCCGTGGCGCTGGACGTCACCGACGAGCAGCCAGTGACCTGGTTTACTCAGCTCGACGACGATCAGACCCTCTCTGCCGCGATGCTCGATTTCTTCAATACCATGAATGAAGACGGTACGCTGGCGCGCCTGGAGGAGAAGTACCTCGGGCATGGTGATGACTTTGACTACGTTGATACCCGCAGCTTCCTGCGTGCGGTAGACAGCGTCCTGCCGGACCTGCAGCCGCTGTTCGAAAAATACGCCCAGGAAATTGACTGGAAACTGCTGGCGGCTATTTCTTATCAGGAATCCCACTGGGATACCCAGGCCACGTCTCCGACTGGCGTACGTGGTTTGATGATGTTAACCAAAAATACCGCGCTGAGCCTGGGCGTCAATGACCGTACCGATGCGGAGCAGAGCATCAGCGGCGGCGCGCGCTACCTGCAGGATATGATGGCCAAAGTCCCGGAAACGGTGCCGGAAGAGGAGCGGATCTGGTTCGCGCTGGCGGCCTACAATATGGGCTATGCGCATATGCTGGATGCGCGAGCGCTGACGGCCAAAACGAAAGGCAACCCGGACAGCTGGTCAGACGTAAAGCAGCGCCTGCCGCTGCTTAGCCAGAAGCCATGGTATAACAAGCTGACGTACGGCTACGCGCGCGGGCATGAAGCCTACGCCTACGTGGAAAATATCCGTAAATATCAGATCAGCCTGGTCGGTTATCTGCTGGAGAAAGAGAAAGAGGCGACAGAGGCCAAACGGCTGGCCCAAAGCTACCCTGTCGTGGCGCCGGACGAGCTTAACCGTCCGTCGGCTTCAATTCTGCCTTTTGCTGCTTTTTCTGCTGACGGCGCATTCGAAAGAAATCGCTTAATAGCCCCGAACACTCTGGTGCAAGCACCCCGCCGATAGTCTTCACCTGGTGGTTCATCCCCGGGTGACCCAGCACGTCCATCAGCGAACCGGCCGCACCGGTTTTTTCATCTCGCGCACCGAAGACCAGAGTTCCGATCCGGCTGTGTACCATCGCCCCGGAGCACATCACGCACGGCTCCAGCGTCACATACAGCGTGGTATCAAGCAGGCGATAGTTTTGCAGCACCAGACCGCCCTGACGAAGCGCCATGATTTCGGCGTGCGCCGTCGGATCGTGGCGGCCAATGGGACGGTTCCACCCTTCACCAATCACCTGGTTATTATGGACCAGCACGGCGCCCACGGGCACTTCGCCCTCGTCCCAGGCACGCTGAGCGAGCGTTAGCGCGTGGCGCATCCAGTATTCATGTGAGAATTCAGGGTTGGACAACGGTTGATACTCCAGTCGAAAAGCGGGCGGCATTATACACACCCCTTATAGATAAGACTATTCGAGTTGCTGAAGTTCACCTGATGGCGTGACGCGCCAGCGGTGCTGGCAAAAATAGAGCAGCGGGTTGTCCTGCTTGCTGTCGCTGTAGCCGCTGTACAGGCGCAGTGGCGTGCCGATACGTTTTTCCAGCTGGACCACTTTTTCATGACCCAGGCAGCGCATCGTCAGCACCCAACCGCCGTAACCGCGGGCAATTTGCGTGGCGATAAGATTCACGCGCGAAAGCCAGGGGGTATTAAAGTAGACCTGCTCCACCAGCGTCTGCGGGGAGCCGGTAATCAGCCAGATGTCGGCATCGTTCGCGTCGAGATAGCCGGTCAGGCGCGCCTGCACCACCGGGAATACGGCAACGTGGCCGCGGAACCACTGCGCAAAATCCTGCTCGAGCTGTTTGAGGCGCGCTTCGCTGTGCCCAAACGTACATCCCCACAGCAGCAGGCTCATCGGCCATCGCGCCGCACGGCCCTTCACCAGCAGCGCGATCCCAATAACCGGTAAGAGCGGTAGCACGAGCAGCGCATTCAGAGGCTGACGCCGCAGCAGGTAACGCATAAACGTACCAAACATATCCTGCTGATGCAGCGTGCCATCCAGGTCGAAAAAGACAACGCGACGCCCGTGATTTGCCAAACCTTACTCCTCTGGGTCGTTGAAACCTAACAGCCAGGTAAACAGGAACCCGGCGATCACCGCTACTAAATAGCCTAACAGATAGAGCACCACTTTTCCGGTCACGATGGTTAATGCCAGCGGTAACCCCGAGAGACCAAAGGTGATGACGGTGGCAACTTTCCAGTAGCTGATCAGCGCCCCGCCTACCGCGCCGCCCAGACAGGCCGCGAGGAACGGTTTACCCAGCGGCAGCGTAACACCGAAAATCAGCGGCTCGCCAATGCCGAGCAGTCCGACCGGGAGTGCGCCTTTAATCATTTTTTTCAGACGCGCGTTGCGGGTTTTCATCAGTACCGCAATTGCCGCGCCGACCTGCCCTACACCCGCCATCGACAGGATAGGCAGCAGCGCGTTATAGCCGTGCGCCTGCACCAGCTCGACGTGGATCGGTACCAGCCCCTGATGCAGGCCGGTCAGCACCAGCGGCAGGAAGGTACCCGACAGCACCGCGCCCACTAACAGGCCGCCGCGGTCAATCGCCAGCGACGCACCGTGGGCAATGGCCTCAGAGATCCACCCGCCTAACGGCTGGAGTGCCACAATCGCTACGCTACCGGTAATCAGCGTGGTCAGCAGCGGGTTGAGAATCAGCTCGATAGAGCCTGGCAGAACCGCGCGCAGCCGTTTCTCGATCCAGCACATTAGGATGACTACCAGCAGCACCGCGATCACCCCGCCGCGGCCCGGCTGAAGCGCCTCACCAAACAGCGTAATCTGCGCCAGCTGCGGGCTGGACAAGATGCCCGCCATCACCCCGCCCATTGCCAGCGATCCGCCAAACACCTTCGCGGTATTCACCCCGACCAGAATGTTCATGATGGCGAACACCGCGCTGCCGAAGATCCCGAGAATCCCCAGCAGGTTCGGATACTGCGTGGCGAAATCCCCCACAATATCCGGCCGCTTGAGGATATTGATGATCCCGGTGATCAGGCCTGAGGCAATAAACGCCGGGATCAGCGGAATAAAGACGTTTGCCAGCTGTCGCAGCGCGTCGCTCATCGGGGCTTTGTATTTCGCCTTTGCCTGGGCTTTGGTGCGCTCAGCATCGTCAATCGATACGCTCGCACTCACGCCCATCAGCGCGCGCATGACATCGACAACCTGCGCCGCTTTCCCTGGGCCGACGATCAGCTGGTGCTGCTGCCCCTGTTTCACGTAGCCGCTGACGCCGGAAAGCTGCTTCAGACCCGGCACGTCGAGCTGGTCGTCGTCATGCACCTCGACGCGCACGCGCGTCATGCAGTTTTCGAGACGCTGAATATTTTGTTCCCCACCAATCCCCTGCAGGATACCGCTGGCGAGCGCTGCTGTTTTGTCCATACACGCCTCTGTTAGTGTTCTAATGCCGCCCGTAAGAAACCGTTATGCGCATCGAGTTTGGCTCTTGCGGCCGCCGCATCCAGCCCGCTTAAGATCATCAAAATGGCCGGTTTAACATCGTGATCGGTCTGTTTGAGTACCGCTTCCGCCTCTTCGCGGCCTGCGCCCGTCGCCTCCATCACCATGCGGCAGGCTCTGTCCACCAGCTTGACGTTGGTGGCCTGCATATCCACCATCAGGTTCTGATACACCTTGCCGAACTTCACCATCGCGCCGGTGGAGATCATATTGAGCACCAGCTTTTGCGCGGTCCCGGATTTCAGGCGCGTGGAGCCGGTGAGCGCTTCCGGCCCGACAACTGGCGAGATAGCAATAGCGGCCACCTGCGCAATCGGTGAGCCAGGGTTGCAGGAGATGGCGACCGTCGTGCAGCCGGTCTGGTTGGCGTATTCCAGCCCGCCAATCACGTACGGCGTACGCCCGGATGCCGCCAGCCCGACCACCAGATCCTTCGCGGTCAGATTAAGATCCTTCAGGTCATCCTCGCCCAGCTGTTTGTTGTCTTCCGCCCCTTCAACGGCTTTCAGCAGCGCACCGGGGCCACCGGCGATCAGCCCAACTACCAGACCATGCGGGACCCCAAAGGTTGGCGGACATTCTGACGCGTCCAGGACCCCTAAACGCCCGCTGGTCCCCGCCCCCATGTAAATAATGCGTCCACCGGCCTTGAGGGCTTCCGCAGCCGCATCGACCGCTTTCGCCACCTCTGGTAATGTCTCTTTCACTGCCTGCGCGACCAGCGTATCCTGTTGATTAAAGCGGTTAACCAGCTCCAGGGTGGAGAGCGCATCCAGATCCATGGTTTGCGGGTTACGTGTTTCAGAAACAAGTGAGCCAAGATTCATTTTTGTACCTCAAGAATTTTTAATTCATAATAATCACACTATAATGGAATATAAAATTCATTCAGGCGAGCAAAATCCGTATTTGCGCAGATAATCACATTTTCGCCAGGAGACCGTATGAACTGTTTAATTCGCATTCGCCAGCGCTACGCAGGCTTTGCCCAAAGCGACAAGAAGCTGGCGGATTTTCTGCTTTCTCAACCCGATCGCGCGCGCCATCTCAGCTCGCAGCAGCTGGCGAGTGAAGCCGGGGTGAGCCAGTCCAGCGTGGTGAAATTTGCGCAGAAGATTGGCTTTAAGGGATTCCCTGCCCTCAAGCTGGCGATCAGTGAAGCGCTGGTCAGTAACCCTAACCCGCAGTCCATGCCGGTGCATAATCAGATCCGCGGAGACGATCCGATGCGGCTGGTCGGCGAAAAGCTGATCAAAGAGAACGTGGCGGCCATGCATGCGACGCTCGATGTGAATACGGAAGAGAAGCTGCTGGAGAGCGTGGCGATGCTGCGCGGCGCGCGGCGGATCGTTCTGACCGGCATCGGCGCGTCCGGACTTGTGGCGCGTAACTTTGGCTGGAAGCTGACAAAAATTGGCCTTAACGCCATCGTCGAGCAGGATATGCACGCCCTACTGGCGACCGTACAGGCGATGGATCCTGACGATCTGCTGCTGGCGATCTCCTATTCCGGCGAGCGCCGTGAGATCAACATGGCCACCGACGAAGTCCTGCGCGTCGGCGGTAAAATTCTGGCGATCACCGGTTTTACGCCGAATGCCCTACAGCAGCGGGCCACGCGCTGTTTATATACCATTGCCGAGGAACAGGCCACGCGCAGCGCGGCTATCTCGTCCACCAGCGCACAAATGATGCTGACGGACCTGCTGTTTATGGCGCTGGTGCAGCAGGATCTGGAGCGTGCGCCCGAGCGCATTCGCCACAGCGAAGAACTGGTAAAGAAACTGGTTTGACGCGTATAATGCCCGCCCAGTTTGTGTTGTTTCTGAGAATTTCCTGATGGCGCTGTTAATTACCAAAAAATGCATTAATTGCGATATGTGCGAGCCCGAATGCCCGAACCAGGCCATTTCGATGGGCGACAGCATTTATGAGATTAACAGCGACCGCTGCACCGAATGCATCGGCCACTATGAAACGCCGACCTGTCAGAAAGTGTGCCCGATCCCCAATACCATCCTGAAGGATCCGGCACACGTCGAGAGCGAAGAGCAGCTGTGGGATAAGTTTGTCCTGATGCACCACGCGGACAAACTTTAACTTTCGATGATCACCGTTGCGCTGGCATAGTGACGCTCATCCGCGATCGTCACGTGGACGTGATTCACGCCGAGCTTCTCTGCCAGCTTTTGCGCCTCGCCCCATAAACGCAGGCTTGGCTTACCCAGCTCATCGTTAAACACTTCAAACTGGTTGAACGCCAGACCGTTACGAATGCCGGTCCCCAAGGCTTTGGCGGCCGCCTCTTTTACCGCAAAACGCTTCGCCAGAAAACGCACCGGCTGCTGATGCGCTTCCCAGATGGCCCATTCGTTATCGCTCAGCACGCGCCTTGCGAGGCGATCGCCGCTGCGGGCGATCACCGCTTCAATGCGGGCTATTTCCACGATATCGGTGCCTAAGCCCAGAATGGCCATTACTGACGCGCTTCCAGCATCAGGCGTTTCATTTCTGCGACCGCCTCTTTCAGGCCGCTCATCACCGCGCGGCCAACGATCGCGTGACCGATGTTCAGCTCGTGCATTTCCGGGATGGCGGCAATGGCCTTCACATTATGGTAGGTCAGGCCGTGACCGGCATTGACCTTCAGACCCAGGCTCGCCGCGTAGGTGGCCGCTTTAGCAATACGCTCCAGCTCTTTCGCCTGCTCGGCATCGTTTTTGGCATCGGCATAGCAGCCGGTGTGAATTTCGATATACGGCGCGCCCACGTCGGCTGCCGCTTTAATCTGGGTGAAGTCGGCGTCAATAAACAGCGAAACCAGGATACCGGCATCAGCCAGGCGCTTGCAGGCATCGCGCATTTTGTCGAGCTGGCCGGCCACGTCCAGACCGCCTTCGGTCGTGACTTCCTGGCGTTTTTCCGGCACCAGGCAGCAGAAGTGCGGCTGGGTCTCACAGGCAATCGCCAGCATCTCTTCGGTGACCGCCATCTCCAGATTCATACGGGTGTCCAGCGTCTGACGCAGAATGCGAACGTCGCGGTCAGTGATGTGGCGACGGTCTTCACGCAGGTGAACGGTAATGCCGTCGGCGCCAGCCTGTTCAGCGATAAACGCCGCCTGAACCGGATCGGGATACGCCGTGCCGCGCGCATTACGCAGCGTGGCGATATGATCGATGTTGACGCCTAACAGTAATTCAGCCATGACAATCCTCGGTTTTCTTTTCGATTCTGTGGTCTAACGTTTCGGCACAAACTGCCTGAATAATTCGCGGCTCTTTAAGGGTTTGCCGCCAAGATACGGCTTGAGGGCAATCCGGGTAAAGCGTTTTGCTGCGCGCAGGGTATCCTGATCGGGAAACTCGCGCTCATAAAGCGCCCTGAGCTGACGCCCGGTAAAGGTGCTGTTGTCGATCACGACGCTGGCAATGAAGCCTTTTTCTTCACGGTAGCGGTAGGTCATGGTGTCTTCCACTTCGTCACCGCTGCCCGCACAGTGCAGAAAATCGACCCCGTACCCAAGATGGCCCAGCAGCGCCAGCTCAAAACGCCGCAGCGCAGGCTCGGGCGTACCGGTTGCGCCAGCCAGCGCCTGGATACAGTGCAGATAATCAAAGAAAAGTTCAGAGAAGCGGGTCTCATGTTCTAGAACGCGTGAGATGAGTTCATTGACATACAGACCGCTGTAGAGCGTGATGCCGGAGAGAGGAAGCGCCAGGGAGACGGCTTCGGCGCTGCGCAGGGTTTTGACTTCCCCTCGCCCACCAAAGCGGACCAGCAACGGCGTGAAAGGCTGTAAGGCACCTTTCAGGTTAGAACGTTTGGAACGTGCGCCTTTTGCAACAAGGCGCACGCGGCCCGACTCTTCCGTGAAGACGTCCAGCATCAGGCTGGTTTCGCTCCAGGGACGACTATGCAGGACAAAGGCGCGCTGCCATCCATCCATATGCTCGTCGTCTTGTGTTACTGGTCTTCGCCGTAACCGAGGCTGCGCAGAGCACGCTCATCATCGGCCCAGCCAGATTTCACTTTCACCCACAGTTCAAGGTGAACCGGCGCTTCGAACATCTCCTGCATGTCCTTTCGGGCTTCGATGCCGATGGTTTTGATCTTGGCGCCTTTATTGCCGATCACCATCTTCTTCTGCCCTTCACGCTCAACGAGGATCAGGCCGTTGATGTCGTAGCCGCCGCGCTCGTTGCTCTGGAAACGCTCGATCTCCACCGTCACAGAGTACGGCAGTTCAGCGCCCAGGAAACGCATCAGCTTTTCACGGATAATTTCAGACGCCATAAAGCGCTGAGAGCGATCGGTGATGTACTCTTCCGGGAAGTGATGAATCGCTTCCGGCAGATGTTTGCGCACGATGCCCGCGATGGTATCCACGTTCAGACCCGTCTCCGCAGACAGCGGAACGATGTCGAGGAAGTTCATCTGGCTACCGAGCCACTGCAGATGCGGCAGCAGATCGGTCTTTTCCTGCACGTTGTCAACTTTGTTGACGGCGAGGATGACCGGCGTTTTGCCGTCGCGCAGCTTGTTCAGCACCATCTCGTCGTCCGGCGTCCAGCGGGTGCCTTCCACAACGAAAATCACCAGCTCCACGTCGCCAATCGAGCTGCTCGCCGCCTTGTTCATCAGACGGTTGATGGCACGCTTCTCTTCCATGTGCAGGCCAGGGGTATCGACGTAGATCGCCTGATACGCGCCTTCAGTATGGATACCGACGATGCGGTGACGCGTGGTCTGCGCCTTACGCGAGGTGATAGAAATCTTCTGCCCAAGCAGATTATTCAACAGGGTGGATTTGCCGACGTTCGGACGTCCGACGATGGCAATAAATCCGCAATAGGTCTTTTCTTCGCTCATTCCAGCTCCAGCATTTTTAACGCCTGTTCGGCGGCAGCCTGTTCAGCCTTACGACGGCTTGAACCTGTGCCCACCACCGGTTCACTCAGGCCACTGACCTGGCAATGGATGGTAAATTCCTGATCGTGCGCTTCGCCACGAACCTGCACCACCAGATAAGATGGCAGCGGCAGATGACGGCCCTGCAAATATTCCTGCAGACGCGTTTTGGGATCTTTTTGTTTATCGCCCGGGCTGATTTCGTCCAGACGGGTCTGATACCAGTTCAGGATCAGCTTTTCGACGGTCTGGATATCGCTGTCCAGGAACACACCACCAATTAATGCTTCGACCGTATCGGCAAGAATAGATTCACGACGGAAGCCGCCGCTTTTCAGTTCACCCGGCCCAAGACGCAGACATTCGCCCAGCTCAAATTCGCGCGCGATTTCCGCAAGGGTATTACCCCGAACCAGCGTGGCACGCATGCGGCTCATATCACCTTCATCCACGCGCGGGAAACGATGATAAAGCGCATTCGCAATCACGAAACTTAAAATAGAGTCGCCTAAAAACTCGAGACGCTCATTATGTTTGCTGCTGGCACTGCGGTGGGTTAATGCCTGTTGCAACAACTCCTGATGATGAAAAGTGTAGCCCAGCTTCCGTTGAAGCCGATTAATTACGATGGGGTTCATGCGATACCAATAAATGAATGCGTCAAAAATGCAGCACACGAAACCGACCTGAGAAAACCAACGCGGTTTCGTGTGCCGTGGCACCCTTGCAGGGCCAACCTTAAACTTCGGGGGAATATTCTATACACAACGACAGGGGATGTCGTTAGTTCGAAGAGATTTATCGGTGAAATAATTCGTGTAGCCGCGTTAATTCGCGGCTACACGTTCATTTAGTGAGAATTAATGGATTCCGCCAATACGATTCAGGCGTACGCCGGTCGGCCATTCGCCTTCCTGCTTCTCAAAACTCATCCAGATTGCGGTCGCTTTACCCACCAGATTCGCTTCCGGCACAAAGCCCCAGTAACGGCTGTCCGCAGAATTATCGCGGTTGTCACCCATCATGAAGTAATGGCCTGGCGGTACAATCCAGCTTGCCAGCTGCTGGCCCGGCTGACGATAGTACATACCCACTTGATCCTGCGCGATTGGCACGGTGAGGATCCGGTGCGTCACGTCACCCAGCGTCTCTTTGCGCTCAACCAGACGAATACCGTTATCTTTGGTTTCGCCTTTCGGTACCTGGAAGAATCCGCTGCTCGCTTCGCCGCCGTTGTGACGGGCAAAGGTCTGCACAAAATCACTTGGCTCAACGTTCGAGTAAGTGATTGGCAGCGCGTTTTCACATGCAGTACCGGAGCTGCAGCCTGGCTGAACGGTGACTTCTTTCGCAACCGGATCGTAAGTCACTTTGTCACCCGGCAGACCTACCGCGCGCTTGATGTAGTCCAGGCGCGGATCTTCCGGATATTTGAACACCACGATGTCGCCACGTTTCGGATGACCGGTCTCGATCAGCGTTTTCTGGTAGATCGGATCTTTAATGCCGTAGGCAAACTTCTCTACCAGAATAAAATCACCAATCAGCAGCGTTGGCATCATTGAACCTGATGGGATCTGGAACGGTTCGTAAATAAACGAACGTACCACCAGCACAATCGCCAGCACCGGAAACACCGAGGCGCCCGTTTCCAGCCAGCCCGGTTTCGGACCGACTTTCTTCAGGGTTTTCGCGTCAATACCATCGCCAGTGGCTGCCTGTGCGGCAGCCTGACGTTCACGACGTTTTGGGGCGAAGATAAACTTATCCAGACACCACAGCAGACCTGTCACCAGGGTAGCAATGACCAGGATCAGGGCAAACATGTTCGCCATGCCAACTCCTTAGGGTTATTTGCCGTCTTTACCAACATGAAGGATGGCAAGGAATGCTTCCTGCGGCAGCTCGACGTTACCGACCTGCTTCATACGCTTCTTACCTTCTTTCTGCTTCTGCAGCAGCTTTTTCTTACGGCTGACGTCACCGCCATAGCACTTCGCCAGAACGTTCTTACGCAGCTGTTTCACGGTAGAACGCGCGATAATGTGGTTGCCAATCGCCGCCTGAATCGCGATATCGAACTGCTGACGCGGGATCAGATCTTTCATCTTCTCAACCAGCTCGCGGCCACGGTATGGCGCATTGTCGTTGTGGGTGATCAGCGCCAGCGCATCCACACGCTCGCCATTGATCAGCACGTCCACACGCACCATGTTGGAGGCCTGGAAGCGTTTGAAGTTGTAATCCAGTGACGCATAGCCACGGGAGGTGGACTTCAGACGGTCGAAGAAGTCGAGTACCACTTCCGCCATCGGGATTTCGTAGGTCAGTGCGACCTGGTTACCGTGGTAAACCATATTGGTCTGCACGCCGCGCTTCTCAATACACAGCGTAATGACGTTACCGAGGAATTCCTGCGGCAGCAGCATGTGACATTCGGCAATAGGCTCACGCAGCTCGTGAATATTGTTCAGCGGCGGCAGCTTGGACGGGCTGTCGACGTAGATCACTTCTTTCGAGGTGGTTTCAACTTCATACACTACCGTCGGCGCGGTGGTGATGAGGTCCAGATCGTATTCACGCTCCAGACGTTCCTGAATGATCTCCATGTGCAGCAGGCCGAGGAAGCCGCAGCGGAAGCCGAAGCCCAGCGCCGTTGAGCTTTCTGGCTCGTAGAACAGGGAGGCATCGTTCAGGCTCAGCTTGCCAAGCGCATCACGGAAGTTTTCGTAGTCGTCAGAGCTGACCGGGAACAGGCCCGCGTAAACCTGCGGTTTCACCTTTTTAAAGCCTGGCAGCGCTTTTTCTGCCGGGTTACGCGCACCTGTCAGGGTATCGCCCACCGGCGCACCGAGGATGTCTTTGATGGCGCACACCAGCCAGCCTACCTCGCCGCATGTCAGCTCGGTACGGTCAACCTGTTTTGGCGTGAAGATACCCAGACGGTCGGCGTTATAGACCTGTCCGGTACTCATAACCTTGATTTTGTCGCCTTTGCGCATGGTGCCGTTTTTAATACGCACCAGGGAGACAACGCCCAGATAGTTATCGAACCAGGAGTCAATAATCAGCGCCTGCAGCGGGGCATCCGGATCGCCTTCCGGGGCCGGAATATCACGTACCAGACGTTCCAGAACGTCGGTCACGCCGACGCCGGTTTTCGCAGAGCAGCGCACGGCATCGGTCGCGTCAATGCCGACAATATCTTCAATCTCTTCCGCGACGCGCTCAGGATCGGCGGCTGGCAGGTCAATCTTGTTCAGAACCGGCACAACTTCGAGATCCATTTCCATCGCGGTGTAGCAGTTTGCCAGGGTCTGGGCTTCTACGCCCTGCCCGGCATCGACTACCAGCAGCGCGCCTTCACAGGCCGCGAGCGAGCGTGAAACCTCATAGGAGAAGTCAACGTGGCCTGGGGTGTCGATAAAGTTCAGCTGATAGGTTTCGCCATCAGCCGCCTTGTAATCCAGCGTGACGCTCTGCGCCTTGATGGTGATACCGCGTTCGCGTTCCAGGTCCATGGAGTCCAGAACCTGGGCTTCCATTTCACGATCAGACAGGCCACCGCAAATCTGGATAATACGGTCAGACAGCGTCGACTTACCGTGGTCAATGTGAGCAATGATCGAAAAGTTACGTATGTTCTTCATATAGTTAAATAATTATGCCTTACGAATTCCTGGAGGCCGCTGTTCTTAGCCTGACGTTTTTCAGTGCGAAAACGCAGCATTCTACACTACATCTCCGCTACCTGGAAATGGACTTAGCGCCAGGTATAGCGTGAAGAAAGGACGTTTTCTGTTTTAAGACGTAAAAATGACAAAGCCCGATGAATCACCGGGCCTCAGAAGAGAGCGTCTCAACGCGAAGCTGGTCTGGCGCCAGCCCAACGCTGAGAATGACAGGCTGCCACTCCTCGCGCGCGGCAAGCGTCGGGGAGAGGCCTTTGGCAAGCCAGAATCCCCCCAGACCACCTAATGCGGCACCGCACATGGCGGCACCGTCGGTGCCAAACAGCATCTGGAAAACGCCGCCCATGATAAACAGCCCGAGCAGCGGAGAGAGATAGACCAGCATGGCGGAACTGAGCAGGCTGCCTTCCGCGATGCCGAGTTCAACCTTCTGCCCGGCCATCAGCGGCTGTTCGCTCGGCACAGAAATCGTGTGCGAGGTTTGCGGCCCGAGCTTATTCAGCACGCGGCTGCCGCAACCGGCTCGGGATGCGCAGCTATTGCATGAGGCTTTTACATCGCAGCTCACCAGCGCGATGCCGTTTTGCCACGAGACTACCGTCGCCCATTCTTTGATCATTGTGCGGCCCTGAATTTAATGCTGTCGGAGATGCGCTTCGCCGTTTGCGGAGGAAGTTCCCCCACAATGGTGATCTCTGCATTATCGCGTACCGTTGTGCTCACCGTACGGCGCCCGGTACGCAGAATTTGTTCAGTGCTGTTTGCCGTTGCGCGATTGATATTCACCGAGAAGCTGAACAAACCATCGGAATAGAGGCGTGATTCCACCGGCGTTTCAATCGTTGGCAGCTGGCGACGGCTGCTGGACACTTCGCTAAATCCTTGCGGGATCCAGGCAGGTACCCAGTTGAAATTAACGGAATCGCCTGCCGGAACGGAAAGCAGCGGCGGCAGGCTGGCCTTAGCCAGATTCTGCATGCTGTTGCCAACCTGGTTATTCACGCTAAAGGAGATAACGCGGAACTGTTCCAGCGTTTCACCGTCACGGTCAAGCAGGTCTACACGCATGGGGAGTTTGGTTTCCGCGTCAATCCAGACAATATAGCTGTAGCGCGTTCCATCCCGGGCGACAACGCGGATCACCTCACACAGTCTGTCCGCAATACGTGTACGCCCTACCGAAATAAAATCGTAGTAAGGGGCAAGCCGTTTGAAGTCGGTGTAAATGAGTGACGGCAGGGAATCAACGATATAGTCGCCATTGAGCGTGAAAGGCTCCAGGCCGGGTTCGAAATAGCTGATTTCGTTACCACGCTGGACAACTTCCCGACGCGGGCCATCCATCTGTAAAAGCTGGGCGAGCGGCTGATTATCAAGACGGGCATGGCGATAGCGTAACGACTCGACGCCCTGCTTATTGATGCTGATAAATGCCAACTCGTAATTGAGTGACTGGCTGGCCAGATTCATTTGCTGCAACAACGCCCCGGATGATACATCAGCCGAGGCGTTGGCAGAGAAGAACAGGCTACCCGCCATCAGAGACATGGCGAACCAAAGTTGCTTCATTACTGCGATTGCGTTCCTAAAGTTTGGTTTCCGGGCACCTGCACAGCAGCTTGCTGTGTCTGCGCCTGCTCAAACTGAAGCTGTTCAGAGTGCAGACGACGCTGCAACTCGTAATCCTGCAACATCGCATTAATGCGACGGCGCTGCTCCTGAACCTGCTGTTGCTGGCCGCCGCTGGCGGAAGCATCAGCCGGTACGCCCAGGCTTACCGGGCTGGCTTTGCCCATCATCGGCAGTGTGTTAAACACTGGCGCTTCTGGCTGCTGATTAGTTTCAGACTGAGTATTATAGTGCTGGACGCCAACGATAACTGCAAGCGATACGCATGCAGCCACACCCATTTGGGTAAGCTGGCTGGCCCACGGACGCACCTTTTGCCAGAATGGCATTTTCTGCCACTGGTGAGGTGCGGGTTGAGCTTCAGGAATCAGCGGAGTGGTCTGATGAACAGGCTCATTCTCAATCGCCGCCATGACGCGGGCTGAGATATCGAAATGGAGAACCTCGCCGGTGTCACCGCGAAGGGTGTCACGGATGAGATGGTAACTCTCCCAGGTCTCTTGCATTTCGGGAGAATGAGACAGCTCGTTGAGCAGCTCACTATCCACCGTTTCACCATCCATTAAAGCGGAAAGTTTTTCTTTCTGCATGCCTAATACCTTTTCCAGTATCCCGCTATCGTCAACGCCTGATAAGCGGTTGAACTTTATTATCAATAGCTTCTCGCGCACGGAAAATTCGTGAACGTACCGTGCCGACCGGACAATCCATGATAGCGGCTATCTCTTCATAGCTCAGACCATCCAGCTCCCGTAACGTAATTGCCATGCGTAAATCTTCCGGGAGCGACTCGATCGTGCGAAAAACGATTTGTCTCAGTTCTTCTGACAACATTAAGTTCTCAGGGTTCGAAATTTCTTTCAATGCGCCGCCACTTTCGAAGTTTTCGGCGTCGATTGCGTCCACATCACTAGAAGGCGGACGACGGCCCTGAGCGACCAGATAATTCTTTGCCGTATTGACCGCAATACGGTACAGCCAGGTATAAAAAGCACTATCTCCCCGGAACGAATCCAGCGCGCGATAGGCCTTAATAAAAGACTCTTGCACCACATCAGGCACATCACCTGACGGTACATAGCGGGAAACCAGGCTCGCCACCTTATGCTGGTAGCGCACCACCAGTAAGTTAAAGGCTTTCTGATCTCCCTTCTGGACCCGTTCAACCAGGACCTGGTCCGTTAACTGCTCGCTCATCCGAGGTAATGTCTCCCCAAACCTAAATTCCACGCGTTATCGAAACGCCACTCTAAAAATACCGCACTTTGAGCAAGCACCGAATTAGAGTGTCTGATCTTCAATAAGTTCCGTAACGCCTTTGTTTTTGTTCATCGCGCCGCAGACTGTTCATTTTCTCTCATTATAAGTCTGTTCACGATACGCACCACTTTCTGACAAGAAACATCTTTTTCCCGCCAGAAGAGTAACGCAACCCAGTCTTTATTTCATCACAAAATCTGACGCTAACGATCTGCTTCGCAAAATAATTTCACTCATTTACCCTCCGTTTACCTCCGCTTACGCGTTTAGCCATTGCAACACCCGTTAAAAAAAACGTGCGATAAATCGCATTCAGGTGCTATTCTGAGCCAACACTGTTTAGTAAATTAAACAACAATCATGAACACAACACCTGAACTCCATTGTGATGTACTGATCATCGGCAGCGGCGCTGCCGGTCTCTCTCTGGCGCTACGCCTGGCGGAGCATCAAAACGTTATCGTTCTGAGTAAAGGGCCGATAAGCGAGGGTTCCACGTTTTATGCCCAGGGCGGGATTGCCGCCGTGTTTGATGAGACAGACAGCATTGCCTCCCACGTCGACGATACGCTGATTGCCGGGGCCGGGATCGTGGATGCGCACGCCGCAGAGTTTGTCGCCAGCAATGCCCGCCATTGCGTGCAGTGGCTCATCGACCAGGGCGTCTTATTCGATACGCAGGTTCAACCCAACGGTGAAGAGAGCTATCACCTGACGCGCGAAGGCGGCCATAGCCACCGCCGCATCCTGCACGCAGCGGATGCCACCGGAAAAGAAGTGGAGACCACGCTGGTCGGCAAGGCGCTGAGCCATCCTAATATTCGGGTGCTTGAACGAAGCAATGCCGTTGATCTGATTATCTCCGACAAGATTGGCCTGCCGGGCACGCGTCGCGTGGTGGGCGCCTGGGTGTGGAACCGCAATAAAGAGAAGGTGGAAACCTGCCAGGCGAAGGCTGTGGTGCTGGCTACGGGCGGCGCCTCTAAAGTGTATCAGTACACCACGAACCCGGACATTGCCTCCGGAGACGGTATCGCGATGGCCTGGCGCGCCGGCTGCCGGGTGGCGAATCTTGAGTTCAATCAGTTTCACCCAACCGCCCTGTTCCATCCTCAGGCGCGCAACTTCCTGCTGACGGAAGCCCTGCGCGGCGAAGGCGCCTATCTGAAACGCCCTGACGGCACCCGCTTTATGCCGGACTTTGACGCCCGTGGAGAACTGGCCCCGCGCGATATCGTTGCCCGCGCCATCGACCATGAAATGAAGCGTCTTGGCGTGGACTGCATGTATCTTGATATCAGCCACAAGCCAGCAGAGTTTATTCGTCAGCACTTCCCGATGATTTACGAAAAACTGCTCAACCTTGGCATCGATTTAACCCGCGATCCGGTACCCATTGTGCCAGCCGCCCACTACACCTGCGGTGGGGTGATGGTTGACGATCATGGGCGTACCGATGTGGATGGTCTTTATGCTATTGGTGAGGTCAGTTATACCGGACTTCACGGCGCGAACCGTATGGCCTCTAACTCGCTGCTGGAGTGCCTGGTCTACGGCTGGTCGGCCGCAGAAGACATCACGAAACGCATGCCCTACGCCCGCGAAACAGAGCGCCTGCCTGCCTGGGATGAAAGCCGCGTGGATAACCCGGACGAGCTGGTCGTGATCCAGCACAACTGGCATGAGCTACGGCTGTTTATGTGGGATTACGTGGGGATTGTGCGCACCACGAAACGTCTGGAACGCGCCTTGCGCCGCATCACTATGCTGCAGCAGGAAATTGACGAGTATTATGCCAATTTCCGCGTATCGAATAATCTGCTGGAGCTGCGCAACCTGGTGCAGGTTGCCGAGCTAATCGTTCGCTGCGCGATGATGCGTAAAGAGAGCCGCGGGTTGCACTATACCCTGGACTACCCGGATCAGCTTGCTGAATCCGGCCCGTCGATCCTCGCCCCGCAGGTTTACATAAACAGATAAAACGCCTGGGTCAGGGCAGTGTAATCTTCGGAATAACGCTGGTCTGGCCCACGGATCACCATTCGATCGTTAAAGCATTCCCCCTCTTTCGGCGAGAGCGCCAGCAGCACGCGGTGCGGCAGTCGGCCTTCCGTATCCGAAATGTCGGTACGCAGACGTAACGTCCAGCCGATCTCCTGCGCGATACCGATGAACGTGTTGCCCGTACTCTCAGGCAGGACCACGCAGAAAAAACCCTCTTCGGAGATAAGCTCGGCCGCGCTGGTGAGCAGCGCTTTATGATCGAGGGAACGGGTATAACGCGCCTGTTCGCGCTCGGGTGTCCCGCACTCAACGCCGGGCTCGTAGTAGGGAGGGTTGCTGACGATCAAATCGTAACGCGCGGTTTGTTCAGGCGCCCAGGCGAGCACATCCGCACATTCCACTTTCATGCGGGCTGCCCAGGGCGATTCGGCCATATTGTCACTCGCCTGCTCTGCCGCCTCCGCGTCCAGTTCGACGGCATCAATGGTGACATGCTCGTCCGTGCGCTGCGCCAGCATCAATGCCACCAGCCCGCTGCCAGTACCGATATCAAGAATACGCTTAACCCCTGCGACAGGCGCCCACGCTCCCAGTAAAATACCGTCTGTACCGACCTTCATGGCACAGCGATCGTGAGCGACAAAAAATTGTTTAAACGTAAAACCATCGCGGCGCAGTTGCGCTTTGAGTTGAGACATGTCGGGGCAACCTTCTAAGTGAAACTGGAGTAGCATAGGGGAAAGCGAAGTGGCCGAAAAGCGATATCCGTACAAACAGATGAAGATTACAGCCGTAACGTCTATAATCAGCGCCCCACACAGAGGTAGAACATGACTGTAACGACTTTTTCCGAACTTGAACTCGATGAAAGCCTGCTCAATGCACTTGAGAGCAAAGGCTTCACACGCCCGACCGCCATTCAGGCAGCGGCCATTCCGCCTGCGCTTGAGGGCCGCGATGTGCTCGGTTCTGCGCCAACCGGTACGGGGAAGACTGCAGCCTATTTGCTGCCTGTGTTGCAGCATCTGCTCGACTTCCCACGCAAAAAATCTGGCCCGCCGCGTATTTTAATCCTGACGCCGACGCGCGAACTGGCCATGCAGGTGGCCGATCACGCGCGTGAACTCGCGGCAAATACCCATCTGGATATCGCTACCATCACCGGCGGCGTTGCGTATATGAACCACGCCGAAGTGTTCAGCGAAAACCAGGACATCGTCGTTGCGACGACAGGCCGCCTGCTGCAGTACATTAAAGAAGAGAACTTTGACTGCCGCGCGGTTGAAACGCTGATCCTCGACGAAGCCGACCGTATGCTGGACATGGGCTTCGCACAGGATATCGAGCACATTGCCGGGGAAACGCGCTGGCGTAACCAGACGATGCTGTTCTCTGCCACCCTCGAAGGGGAAGCGATTAAAGACTTCGCAGAGCGTCTGCTGGAAGATCCGGTAGAAGTGTCGGCAACGCCGTCCACCCGTGAGCGTAAGAAGATCCACCAGTGGTACTACCGCGCGGACAACCTTGAGCACAAGGTCGAATTGCTCAAACACCTGCTGAAGCAGGAAGACGCGCTGCGCACAATCGTGTTTGTGCGTAAGCGCGAGCGCGTGCACGAGCTGGCAGAAATGCTGCGTAACGCCGGGATCAATAACTGCTATCTTGAAGGCGAGATGGCGCAGATCAAGCGTACCGAAGGCATTAAGCGTCTGACCGACGGTCGCGTTAACGTGCTGGTTGCCACAGACGTGGCCGCTCGCGGGATCGACATTCCGGACGTCAGCCACGTCATTAACTTCGATATGCCGCGCAGCGGCGATACCTATCTGCACCGTATTGGCCGTACCGGCCGCGCGGGCCGCAAAGGTATTGCGATTTCACTGGTCGAAGCGCATGACTACCTGCTGCTGCAGAAAATTGGCCGCTATGTTGATGAGCCGCTGAAAGCGCGGGTTATTGATGGCTTGCGCCCAACCACACGTGCGCCGAGTGAAAAAATGACGGGTAAACCGTCCAAGAAAGCGCTTGCGAAACGTGCTGAGAGAAAAGAGAAAGAAAAAGAGAAACCGCGCGTGAAGCAGCGTCACCGCGATACCAAAAATATTGGTAAACGCCGTAAGCCAAGCTCTGCCGCATCAGAGACAAAAACGGAAGAGTAAAAAAAGCCGGGGACAATCCCCGGCTTTTTTATTCACCCCCGTAGCTGAAGCCTTACAGGCTTTCAGTAAAGGTACGCGCGATAACGTCGCGCTGCTGTTCTGGGGTCAGAGAGTTGAAGCGTACCGCATAACCAGACACGCGAATGGTCAGCTGCGGGTATTTTTCTGGGTGCTCAACCGCGTCCATCAGCGTTTCGCGGCGCAGTACGTTTACGTTCAGGTGCTGACCACCTTCCACGCGCACTTCTGGCTTCACTTCCATTGGAATTTCACGGTACTCGATTTCGCCCAGTTTGCTCACCGGCACGATTTCATCTTCAGCAAAACCCGCTTTCGCGACGACACAGCGCGCTTCGTTTTTCTCGCTGTCCAGCAGCCAGAAAGAGTTGAGCAGATCGTCATTTGCAGCTTTAGTAATCTGGATACCTGTAATCATGTGTTGCCTCCCTTAGGCTACATAAACTGATGTCGGCCACTCGCGGCCAATTGGTAAAACCATTGTTTCTTGTGTGTATATATATCATTCACACCCCGGTGATTTATTGATTTAAATCAACAAAAACATCAACCACATAAAGAGTGTGGTTCGAATTTATTGCTTTAGATCAATTTCACCACTTTACCAATTCAATTTAACCTGCACATTTTCAACATAAATTTAGCGACTTAGCGCACATTTCGGCGTGGAATTTTGCTCACCGGGCTTTAGCAGGTAAGCTAGTCAGAGATTGAGATTCGCAGGAGAGCGAGATGACGACACCTTTAACCTGGCATGACGTGCTGGCAGAAGAAAAGCAGCAGCCCTATTTTATCAATACGCTCAACACCGTTGCGGCTGAGCGTCAGTCCGGACAGACGATTTACCCACCGCAGAAAGATGTGTTCAACGCCTTTCGCTACACCGAACTGAGCGATGTGAAAGTGGTCATTCTGGGCCAGGATCCCTATCACGGTCCGGGCCAGGCGCATGGGCTGGCGTTTTCCGTACGTCCGGGCGTGGCGATCCCCCCTTCTCTGCTCAATATGTACAAAGAGCTTGAAGGAACCGTGCCCGGGTTTACCCGACCAAACCACGGCTACCTGGAAAGCTGGGCGCGCCAGGGCGTGCTGTTATTGAACACGGTACTCACCGTGCGGGCCGGCCAGGCGCACTCGCATGCCAGCCTGGGCTGGGAGACGTTCACCGATAAAGTCATCAGCCTGATCAACGAACACCGTGAAGGGGTCGTGTTTTTACTCTGGGGATCGCATGCGCAGAAGAAAGGGGCGATTATTGACCGCCAGCGTCATCACGTGTTGAAAGCGCCGCACCCGTCACCGCTGTCTGCACATCGCGGTTTCTTTGGCAGTAATCATTTTGTTCTGGCGAACGAATGGCTGGAAAAACGTGGCGAAACGCCAATTGACTGGATGCCTGTGTTACCGGCAGAGAGCGAGTAGTATTTGAATGTGCCGGGTCAGGCCCGGCACATGAAGAGGCTTATGCCTTATTCTGACGCCACCATTCGGCCAGCAGTACGCCGGTTGCAACGGATACGTTCAGACTTTCCACATTGCCTGTCCCATCGATTGAGACGCTCAGATCCGCACTGGAGAGCGCCGCATCAGACAGACCATCGCGTTCCTGACCCAGCACCAGCACCATCTTGCGTGGCAGCGTCGCTTTAAACAGCGGCGTACCGGCATGGCTCGAGGTGGTCACGATGGAATAACCCGCTTTGCGGAACTGCTCAAGGGCATCCAGCACGCTGTCGCCGGTGATCGGCTGTACGTGCTCGGCTCCGCCTTCCGCAGTACGGATCGCGGCACCGGATTCCAGCAGCGCGGCATCCTGCAACAGTACGCCTTTCACGCCAAAGTGCGCGCAGCTACGCATCATCGCACCCAGGTTATGCGGGTTGCCCACATCTTCCAGCGCCAGCACGCAGTCATCGGCATCCGCCTGACTGACCCACTGCTGCACGGTGGTGCCGTTACGTTTTTTGATCAGGAAGCAGACGCCGCCGTGGTGTTCGGTACCGGATGCTTTGGTCAGCTCGGCATCATCAACCACGTGGTAGGCTTTGCGGTTTGCCGCCATCCAGCGCAGCGCTTCTTTAAAGCGCGGGGTTACGCTCTGAATAAACCAGGCGCGGACGATACATTCAGGACGGCTCTGGAACAGCGCCTGGCAGGCGTTCTCGCCATACACGCGGGTCTCTTCCGCACGCTGACGGCGCAGCACTTCCGGGTCGATAAAGCTTTTACCGCTGATACCGCCGTGATCGGCCTTTTCTGGCGTTTCGTCGCCAGGTGCACGAGAAACGGTGCGCCACGGGGAGGCGTTATCACGTGAGAAGTCATCCCGCGGACGGTCATCGCGTTTGCGATCGTCACGCTTGCGGTCATCACGTTTGCGGTCATCACCGCGGTTGTTTCTGTCATCGCGGGCGGGGCGACGGCCACCGTCTGCACGAGAAGACGCCGGACGCCCGCCACCTTTTCCGGTACGCGGATTTTGGGTGCGTTTATCAGAGTCATCATCACTGCGGACATACATCACTTTGACCTTGCCGCTTTTGTTTTTCATTTCGTCGTTCATGCTTTTCTCCACCAGCGCTGCGCGAAGCGCGCAGATTACCCGATGTGCCAGCGCATAGCCATAATTTCGTACAAAAGCCTGTGACTATTGTTCTCATTGAATAAAACGCATTGTTGTTTCAAACAGGCTCATTGATAATATGTAACATATTAGAAACATTATCGGCGTCTTGCCGCTGTCCCACGGCTCTATCAGAGGTTAGTTATGAATACCGTATGTGCCAACTGTCAGGCTCTTAACCGCATTCCGGACGATCGGATTGAAGATGGTGCGAAATGCGGACGTTGTGGCCATGAATTGTTTGATGGCGATGTCATTAACGCGACGGGTGCTACGCTGGACAAACTCCTCAAGGACGATCTGCCTGTCGTAGTGGATTTCTGGGCGCCCTGGTGTGGCCCATGCCGAAGCTTCGCGCCGATCTTCGAAGACGTGGCCGAAGAGCGCAGCGGGAAAATACGTTTCGTTAAGGTCAATACTGAAGCTGAACCTGAACTGAGCGCCCGTTTTCGCATTCGCAGCATCCCGACGATTATGATTTTCAAAAAGGGTGAAGTGGTCGACATGCTCAACGGTGCGGTGCCTAAAGCCCCGTTTGATAGCTGGCTTAACGAATCACTGTAACATTCACGGGGCACATCTTGTGCCCCGTTCCCGCCTCTGCGAAAATAGGGTTTTTCCTGCATTTCGCCCATGACTGATAACGCTGTTCTTCAATTACGCGCCGAACGCCTTGCGCGCGCCACCCGTCCGTTCCTCGCGCGCGGAAACCGTATTCGCCGCTGTCAGCGTTGCCTGCTGCCGCTGAAGGTTTGCCTGTGCGAGACGCTGGCCCCGAGTTCGGCACAGAGCCGTTTTTGTCTGGTCATGTTTGATACCGAGCCGATGAAGCCCAGCAATACTGGTCGCCTGATTGCCGATATTCTGCCGGATACCGCGGCGTTTCAGTGGTCCCGCACGGAGCCCCCTCAGGCCCTGCTCGACTTAGTGGCAAACCCGGACTATCAGCCGATGGTCGTTTTCCCTGCGTCATATGCAGGTGTCGATCGCCAGGTGCTTTCGACGCCGCCATCCGGTAAACCGCCGTTGTTTATTATGCTGGACGGCACCTGGACCGAAGCGCGAAAAATGTTTCGCAAAAGCCCTTATCTCGACGCACTGCCGGTGATTTCTGTCGATCTTTCCCGCGTCTCCGCCTACCGTCTGCGTGAAGCGCATGCTGACGGGCAATACTGCACCGCCGAAGTGGCCATTGCGCTTCTGGATCTGGCGGGTGATACCGCTGCGGCTGGCGCCCTGGGCAACCATTTCTCCTGTTTCCGGGAACGCTATCTGGCAGGAAAAACCGTTCATAAGGGCAGCGTCACAGCAGCCGAGACGGAAAGCGTTTAAAATCATCAGGTCGCTTGCATTCACAGGAGGCCTGCATGAGCCAGCGAGGGTTAGAAGCGCTACTTCGTCCTAAATCCATTGCCGTCATCGGCGCATCAATGAAACCGGATCGTGCTGGCTATCTGATGATGCGCAACCTGCTGGCCGGAGGATTTAATGGGCCCGTCATGCCCGTCACGCCCGCGTATAAGGCAGTTCAGGGAGTGCTTGCATGGCCTGATGTACAGAGCCTGCCTTTCGTACCGGATCTGGCCGTACTTTGTACAAACGCGAAACGGAACCCGGAACTGCTGGAATCACTCGGCAAGAAAGGCTGTAAAACCTGCATTATTCTCTCGTCTCCGCCTGAACAGAAAGCCGAGCTTCTGGCCTGCGCCAGCCGCTATCAAATGCGCATTCTTGGACCAAACAGTCTCGGCCTGCTCGCCCCCTGGCAGGGCTTAAATGCCAGCTTCTCTCCGGTTCCGATCCGCAAAGGCAAGCTCGCGTTTATCTCGCAGTCGGCTGCGGTATCGAACACCATCCTCGACTGGGCGCAGCAGCGTGAAATGGGATTCTCCTACTTCATTGCTCTCGGCGACAGTCTGGATATCGACGTTGATGAGCTGCTGGATTTTCTGGCGCGCGACGGTAAAACCAGTGCGATCCTGCTTTATCTTGAGCACCTCAGCGACGCGCGTCGTTTTGTCTCGGCGTCGCGAAGCGCGTCGCGCAATAAGCCGATCCTAGTAATCAAAAGCGGGCGCAGCCCTGCGGCTCAGCGTCTGCTGCAGTCGCATTCCGGCATGGATCCCGCCTGGGACGCCGCTATTCAGCGCGCGGGTTTGCTGCGGGTGCAGGATACGCACGAGCTTTTTTCCGCCGTTGAAACGTTAAGCCATATGCGCCCGTTGCGCGGCGAGAAGTTAATGATTGTCAGTAACGGCGCCGCTCCTGCCGCACTCGCGCTGGATGAGCTGTGGCGGCGCTTCGGCAAGCTGGCCACGCTGAGTGAAGAGACGCTGCAGCGCCTGAAAGATGCGCTTCCGACCAGCGTGACGCCCGGCAATCCGCTTGATTTACGCGATGACGCCAGTAGCGACCGCTATATCAGGGCCATTTCCATTTTGCTGGATAGCCAGGATTTCGACGCGCTGATGATTATCCACTCCCCCAGCGCGGTCGCGCCGGGCAGCGAAAGCGCGCGCGCGCTCATTGATGCCGTGCGCAATCATCCGCGAGGCAAATATGTCACCCTGCTCACCAACTGGTGCGGTGAGTTTTCTTCGCAGGAGGCGCGACGCCTGTTCAGCGAAGCCGGACTGCCAACCTACCGCACGCCGGAAGGCACCATAACCGCGTTTATGCATATGGTGGAATATCGCCGCAACCAGAAACAGCTCCGCGAGACGCCGGCGTTGCCCGGGAATTTGACGGCCAATACCGTTGACGTTCACCGGCTGTTGCAGCAGGCGATTGAAGAAGGCGCGACGTCGCTGGATACGCATGAGGTCCAGCCCATTCTGGGCAGCTGCGGGATGCAGACCCTGCCGACCTGGATCGCCAGCGACAGCGCTGAGGCCGTGCATATTGCCGAGCAGATTGGCTATCCGGTTGCCCTGAAGCTGCGTTCGCCGGATATTCCGCATAAGTCTGACGTTCAGGGGGTGATGCTCTACCTGCGGACGGCGGCAGAGGTGCAGCAGGCAGCCGATGCCATCTTCGATCGGGTCAAAATGGCCTGGCCGCAGGCAAGGATCCACGGCTTGCTGGTGCAAAGCATGGCTAACCGCGCAGGCGCTCAGGAGTTACGCGTGGTGGTCGAACACGATCCCGTTTTCGGCCCGCTCATCATGCTGGGTGAAGGCGGCGTGGAGTGGCGCCCGGAGGAGCAGGCCGTGGTGGCGTTACCGCCGCTGAACATGAACCTGGCGCGTTATCTGATCATCCAGGCGATTAAAAGCAAAAAGATCCGCGGCCGGAGCGCGCTACGTCCGCTTGATATTGCCGGGCTAAGTCAGTTCCTGGTACAGGTCTCTAACCTGATTGTGGATTGTGCCGAGATCCAGCGGCTGGACATTCATCCGCTGCTCGCCTCCGGGAATGAGTTTACGGCGCTGGACGTGACCCTCGATATCGCGCCATTCGAAGGAGACAGCGAGAGCCGTCTGGCGATCCGCCCGTACCCTCTGCAGCTGGAGGAGTGGGTTGAGATGAAAAATGGGGAACGCGCCCTGTTCCGCCCTATTCTGCCGGAAGATGAGCCCCAGCTGCGGGCCTTTATCTCTCAGGTCACGAAAGAGGATCTTTATTATCGCTATTTTAGCGAAATCAACGAATTTACCCACGATGATTTAGCCAATATGACCCAGATCGACTACGATCGAGAAATGGCGTTTGTTGCCGTTCGTCGCGCCGATAAGGGTGATGAGATCCTCGGCGTCACGCGTGCCATTTCTGACCCGGATAACGTCGATGCGGAGTTTGCCGTGCTGGTGCGCTCCGATCTTAAAGGTCTGGGCCTGGGAAGACGACTGCTGGAAAAACTCATCAGTTATACGCGAGATCACGGATTGTTACGCCTTAATGGCATTACTATGCCTAACAATCGCGGTATGGTGACCCTGGCGCGAAAACTTGGGTTTGACGTTGATATTCAGCTGGACGAAGGTATTGTTGCCTTATCCCTCAGTCTGACATCAGCAGACAAACGCGAGTAAGCTACTGGAAATGTTACCCACTTTGGACGGGACTGGTGGTATCATTGTCCGCTTATGTTGTTTGCATAGTACAGACAACCCTTCAATGAACAGAGAAGAAACGCACTGTGATGTTGTCAAAATTTAAGCGTAATAAACATCAACAACACCTTGCTCAACTACCGAAGATTTCTCAGTCAGTTGATGATGTAGAGTTCTTTTACGCTCCCGCTCATTTTCGGGAGACGCTTCTGGAAAAGATTGCCAGCGCCACGCGACGCATTTGCATTGTGGCACTGTATCTTGAACAGGATGAAGGCGGGCGCGCGATCCTGAACGCGCTCTATGAAGCCAAACGTCAGCGTCCGGAACTGGATGTTCGCGTGCTGGTAGACTGGCATCGCGCCCAGCGTGGCCGTATTGGCGCTGCAGCATCAAACACCAATGCTGACTGGTATTGCCGCACGGCGCAGGAAAATCCTGGCGTTGACGTGCCTGTTTATGGCGTCCCGGTGAATACCCGTGAAGCGCTCGGCGTTCTTCATTTCAAGGGGTTCATCATTGATGACAGCGTGCTTTACAGCGGCGCCAGCCTCAATGATGTCTACCTTCATCAGCTCGATAAATATCGCTACGACCGCTACCATCTGATCCGTAATCCGCAGATGGCCGATATCATGTTCAACTGGGTTGATAAAAATCTGGTTCATGGCCGTGGCGTTAATCGTCTTGACGATCCCGAGCGCCCTAAAAGCCCGGAGATCAAAAACGATGTTCGCGCCTTCCGCCAGGAGTTGCGCGATGCGGTCTATCATTTCCAGGGCGATGCGAACAACGAAGAGTTATCCGTTACCCCGCTGGTAGGGCTCGGCAAATCAAGCCTGCTGAACAAAACGATCTTCCATCTGATGCCGTGTGCGGAGCAGAAACTGACTATCTGCACGCCATACTTCAATCTTCCTGCCGTGCTGGTGCGTAATATCATTCAGCTGCTGCGCGAGGGTAAAAAAGTGGAAATCATCGTGGGTGATAAAACGGCAAATGACTTCTTCATTCCCGAAGATCAGCCGTTCAAAATCATTGGTGCGCTGCCTTATCTCTATGAGATTAACCTGCGTCGTTTCCTGAGCCGCTTACAGTATTACGTCAACACTGACCAGCTGGTTGTGCGTCTCTGGAAAGATGAAGACAATAGTTACCATCTCAAAGGCATGTGGGTCGACGATGAGTGGATGCTGCTGACAGGTAACAACCTGAACCCGCGCGCATGGCGACTGGATCTGGAAAACGCTATCCTGATTCATGACCCGCAGCATGAGTTAGCCGCCCAACGTGAGCGCGAGCTGGAGCTGATTCGCACCCATACGACCGTGGTGAATCACTACCGCGAACTGCAGAGTATTGCCGATTATCCGGTAAAAGTTCGCAAGCTTATTCGCCGCTTACGTCGTATCCGTATCGACCGACTTATCAGCCGTATTCTGTAATATCCAGGCCCTGTCACCCGCAGGGCTTTTTTATGGAGCCCGTTGATGCGTATTCCTCTGGTACTGAGTGTGCTCTTCCTGAGTGGCTGTAGCCATATGGCTAACGATAGCTGGTCCGGACAGGACAAAGCACAGCATTTCCTCGCTTCCGCGATGTTGTCCGCAGCCGGTAATGAATATGCCCAGCACCAGGGATACAGCCGGGATCGTAGCGCGGCGATCGGGTTAATGTTCTCAGTAGGTCTTGGGGCATCAAAAGAACTGTGGGATAGCCGCCCCGCAGGGAGCGGCTGGAGCTGGAAAGATTTCGCCTGGGATGTCGCCGGCGCAACGACCGGCTATGCCGTATGGCAGATGGCGCGCTATTAAAGTCGAATGCCTTTCCCTTTGCGATGCAGCATCAGGGAGACAACAAACGCCAGTGCCCCCATTCCCGTTACGTACCAGAAGAATGTCGTTTCGCTTCCCCATGATTTAAGCGACAGCGCGACGTACTCCGCCGATCCGCCAAACACCGCGTTGGCTACCGCATAAGAGAGCCCTACCCCTAACGCACGGACCTGCGCCGGGAACATCTCGGCTTTCAGTATCCCACTGATGGAGGTATAGAAACTGACAATCACCATCGCCACCATCACCAGCGCAAAGGCGGCATACGGTGAAGAGACATGCTGAAGCGCTGTCAGAATGGGAACGGTACATAATGCCGATAATCCGCCAAAAATGAGCATTGAGGTACGTCGGCCAATTTTATCCGAGAGCGCACCGACGATCGGCTGTATGAGCATAAAGACAAACAGCGCCGCGGTCATGACCACACTGGCGACGTTGGCGTGCATGCCGGTGGTATTCACCAGGTACTTTTGCATATAGGTGGTGAACGTATAAAAACTGAGAGAGCCACCCGCAGTGAAGCCCAGCACCATCAGGAAAGCTTTGCGGTTACGCCATAACCCTTTGAATGTTCCCGCCTCCTTCAGCATCCGGACCTCTTTCTGAGAGGTTTCATCTAACTGACGGCGTAGCCAAAGTGCGACAATCGCCAGCACGGCCCCCATTGCGAAGGGAATTCGCCATCCCCAGGCGTGAAGTTGTTCGTCCGTCAAAATCTGCTGCAGGATCACCACCACAAGAATGGCCAGCAGTTGACCGCCAATCAGCGTGACGTACTGGAATGAGGCGTAAAAACCTTTACGGCCTTCCAGTGCAATTTCGCTCATGTAGGTCGCACTGGTACCGTATTCACCGCCCACCGATAATCCCTGAAATAAGCGGGCCAGCAAAAGCAGCGCCGGTGCCCAGGTGCCAATCGATTCATATCCCGGTAAGCAGGCGATCACCAGCGAGCCAAAGCACATCATACACACCGAGATCAGCATCGAGGCCTTACGCCCGCGACGATCCGCAATACGGCCGAACAGCCAGCCCCCGATGGGTCGCATTAAAAATCCTGCGGCAAAAACCCCAGCCGTTTGTAGCAGCTGTGTAGTGGTGTTGCCGGATGGGAAGAAAATATGTGCGAAGTAGAGTGAACAGAATGAGTAGACGTAAAAGTCGAACCATTCAACCAGATTCCCTGAAGAGGCGCTGATGATTGCCCATACCCTTCTTCGGGTATCACTGTGAGCCAGCGTCCCGTGTGATGTCATGCTTTCTGTCATTGTGATTATGCTCCTGCCATAAACTGCGGCGTATTGAGCCAGAAGGCTCAATAACCTCGTAAATGAAATGTTATAATTTTGTTATAAATAACATTGCGACAGGGATCACACATTCCATTAGCAGGATAAGGGATTAAGAGAAAGGCCAGGATGGAGATAAAAGCAAAAAACCCCGCACCTTCCGGTACGGGGTTCTTCTTGTTTGATGCCTGGCAGTTCCCTACTCTCACATGGGGAGACCCCACACTACCATCGGCGCTACGGCGTTTCACTTCTGAGTTCGGCATGGGGTCAGGTGGGACCACCGCGCTAAAGCCGCCAGGCAAATTCTGTTAATCTGTATCAGGCTGAAAATCTGTCTCTTCGCCAAAACATCTTCGGCGTTGTAAGGTTAAGCCTCACGGTTCATTAGTATCGGTTAGCTCAACGCATCGCTGCGCTTACACACCCGACCTATCAACGTCGTCGTCTTCAACGTTCCTTCAGGAGACTTAAAGTCTCAGGGAGAACTCATCTCGGGGCAAGTTTCGTGCTTAGATGCTTTCAGCACTTATCTTTTCCGCATTTAGCTACCGGGCAGTGCCATTGGCATGACAACCCGAACACCAGTGATG
>NZ_VDAF01000071.1:0-911 GCF_019584525.1 Enterobacter sp. EC_50
GGCACTAGATGGTTAGATTTTCTCAAACGCTTTGGTGATTTTAGTCATGGTGTTCCCTCTGCCATTACCATTGCAAGAGTGATGGGAATGATTAGCGCGACACGCTTACAAAAGTGTTTTATCGAATGGATGAAATCCTGCTGTGAACTGACGGACGGTGAAGTGATCGCCATAGACGGTAAAACCGTGCGTGGCTCTTATGATGATTCCCGTGGGCTTGGTGCTATCCATATGGTTAATGCGTTTGCGACAGAGAATGGCGTGTGCCTTGGACAACATAAAGTTTACGAGAAGTCCAATGAGATAACCGCTATCCCTGAGTTGCTTCAACTGCTTGATATATCGGGTTGTTTAGTCACAATTGATGCGATGGGATGCCAAAAGAAAATCGCGCAAAAGATCCTTGAAAAAAACGCTGATTACTTGCTGGCCGTGAAAGGAAATCAAGGCCGACTTGAGCAAGCTTTTGATAACTATTTTGATATGAGCATGCTGCAAAAACATGATGGTGATTCTTACAGTACCCAAGAAAAATCGCGAGGCAGACAGGAAACACGACTGGCTTTAGTGAATGAAGATTTAAGTGTTTTGGGCGATCTTGAGTTTGATTGGCCAGGGCTAAAAACGATGGGAATTGTGGTATCGATTAGACAAGAATCAGCAGTGGCCCAAGAGTCAGAAGTAACGGTGCGATATTATATTAGTTCGAAAGCGCTCAGTGCTAAAGAATTGTTAAATGCTTCACGCTCGCACTGGTTAGTCGAGTCGATGCATTGGATGTTGGATACTGCATTTAGTGAAGATGCTTGCCGTAAACGAGCGGAAGAACGAGCAGAGAATTTCGCAAGGATCAGACAGATGTGTTTAAACATGCTAAAAAGTGAAACGACACTAAAAGCGAGTATTAAACA
>NZ_VDAF01000072.1:0-856 GCF_019584525.1 Enterobacter sp. EC_50
GGGGTCGGTTCCGGCTGAGGGCGAAATGACACCCTAAGCGTTAGCTCTGTGTCGTTGCACGATGTCAGCGACGGTATTCTTGCTGATACCGAGCTCGCGTGCGATCCAGCGATAGCTGCGTCCCTCGGCCCTCATCGCAACCACCTTAGGCAAAAGTCGGTCTGATTTTGGTCGCACTCCGGCCTGACGACCAAGCCTCTTACCACGTGCCTTCGCAACAGCAAGGCCTGACTTGACCCGCTCGCTGATGAGATCCCGCTCAAACTCCGCAATGCCGGAAAGAAACGTCGCCAGCATTCGTCCATACGGCGACGAAAGATCGAACGCCATTCCATTCATGGCTATCACGGAAACCTTCCAGTTCTCCAGTTCACGTAGCGTATTGAGCAGATCGAGCGTCGAGCGCCCCCACCGGGAAAGCTCAGTGACCAGGATTGCATCAATTTGTCTGGACTGGGCAAGCGCCAGGACTTTCTTTCGCTCGGCCCGGTCGAGTTTAGTTCCTGAACCTGTTTCCTTAAATATTCCCACCACGTCGTAGCCGGCACGGCCGGCGAAGGCTCGCAGATCAAATTCCTGGCGTTCACAAGACTGATCCGCTGTTGAAACCCGGCAGTAAATGGCGGCACGATGTCCCAATTGAACCCTCCTGGATTTTTGTATCGGAACGCCCTGATTTATATGGGCTGGCTGTTGTCCAAAACAGACTATACTTCAAAAGGGACGAATTTGTATGTCACGACGCCATATTTTCACCGAACGGCAGCGAGCAGCGCTGTTCGATCTGCCCACGGACGAACTGTCGCTACTGAAGTTCTACACGCTGGGCGATGATGACCTGGAAAACATTAGGCAG
>NZ_VDAF01000073.1:0-831 GCF_019584525.1 Enterobacter sp. EC_50
TGGAATAAAGATTATGCTCAACCGAATTACCGTTCAGCTCCCGGTGGAGGGGCTTCTGTTCTGGAAACTGACGGGCCGCGAGGCGATGTCCGAGTCGTTCGCGCTGACGCTGACCGTGCTCGGCACGGACGCGCGCATTGACCGCAGTAAGCTGCTGGGCCAGCCGGTCACGGTGACCATCCCGACGCAGAGCCTGCTGACGCCCCGCTATATAAACGGCAAGATTACCCGGGTGGCGGTCAGCGCCGTTGAGCTGACGGGCACCCGCTATGCGGTGTACCAGCTGACGGTGGAGCCGGACCTGTGGCCGATGAAGCGCGACCGTAACCTGCGTATCTTCCAGGGGCAGACGGTGCCGCAGATTGTGAAAACCCTGCTGGGTGAGCATCAGGTCAACGTTGAGGACAAACTCACCGGCAGCTACCGGGTGTGGGACTACTGCGTGCAGTATCAGGAGTCGAGCCTGGACTTCATCAGCCGCCTGATGGAGCTGGAGGGGATTGCGTATCACTTCCGCCATGAGGCGGACAAGCACACCCTGGTGCTCACCGACGCCGCCACGCAGTACCAGCCGTTCAGCGGCTATGAGGTTATTCCTTACCACCAGACGCCGTCCGGCGGCAGTACGGATGAAGAGGGCATCAGCCAGTGGGCGCTGGAGGACAGCGTGACGCCGGGGATTTACAGCCTCGACGACTATGACTTCCGCAAGCCGAACGCGTGGCTGTTCCAGGCCCAGCAGAACCCGGCGTCGCCGAAGCCGGGCAGCATCGACGTGTACGACTGGCCGGGGCGCTTTGTGGACAAAGGGCACGGGGAGTTCTATGCCCG
>NZ_VDAF01000074.1:0-815 GCF_019584525.1 Enterobacter sp. EC_50
CTAAATAGCTGCGCCTAATACCGCTACACTTTTGCCTGACCATGTTTTCCTCCGGGGAATGGGCTGGCGGTTTCCATAAAATGGCGGACCTTTTTCAGTAACTGCCACATTGAGCGGCACTGATGATTACGGGTTATCGTGTCATGAAGTGCCTGCCATAGCCGTTCCACATGATTCACCCACGGCGAGTAAACCGGCTGGTAAATTACCCTGAACTTGGGATTTGCTTTCAACCAGCGCTGTGTTTCGCGGCTTTTATGGATAATGTAGTTATCAACGATCAGCGTGATTGTTTTCGCCCGCCGGTAAGTGGCTTTCAGGTGCTTCAGCAGAGCGATAAACAGCGCTGAACTTTTGCTGTTGCCGCCCACGTAGCTGACTTTACCCGTGCCACTGTGCAGTGCGCCGGCCAGATAGTATTTTTCGTTCTGCCCCGGCGTCACTACCCGTTTCTGCTGTCCGCGCAACTGCCAGTCCGCACCGATTTTAGGATTAAGGTGGATATCCACTTCATCTTCATAAAATACCGGATGCTCTGCGCTGCATTCATCCAGCGCTTTGTGGATTACCGCCATCTTTTCATCTTTATGTGGGTCACGGATACGCAGAGTTGGCGCGGCCCTGCGCCATACAAGCCCCGCAGATGGCAACCAGCGGCGAACGGTTCCTGCATGTAACTGGCAACCGGTTATCTCATTGATTTTTAATGCCAGTAATTCGGTGCTCCAGCGTGAACGTTGATAACCAAAATCGCCGGGAGAATGCTTTATCAGCTCACGTAACAGGGTGCAGATATGTTCAAAAGGCCAGCGTCG
>NZ_VDAF01000075.1:0-803 GCF_019584525.1 Enterobacter sp. EC_50
GCCGCTGTAGATTCAATCTGTCAATGCAACACCCCTTTCAATTATCTCTTTCGGTGTTTTGAACTTCAGTGTCTTTCTCGGTCTGTTGTTTAGCTGAGCAGCAACCAGATCTAGTTCATGTTGAGTATATTGGGCAAGACATGTCTTTTTAGGAAAGTACTGCCGAATTAGCCCATTTGTGTTCTCATTTGTTCCCCGCTGCCAAGGACTCTGAGGATCGCAGAAGTAAACTTTAACGCCGGTGCTGACAGTAAATTCTAGATGTCTGGCCAGTTCCATTCCTCTGTCCCATGTCAGTGATTTTCTGAGTTCTGACGGTAAACTCAGGAATTTGTCGGTAAGAGCCTGATTTACTGAGACAGAATCTTTGCCCCTGAGTCTAAGGATGATCGTATAACGTGATTTTCGGTCTACAAGTGTGGCTATATGAGAGTTTTTTGTACCTGAGACTAAATCGCCCTCCCAATGCCCCAGAGAGCGTCTGTTATCGATATTTCGGGAACGTTCGTGAATTGGTGTTCCGTTCACTATGTTAATCGTACCTCTTTCGCCTTTGCGGGTATGACGCCTGCCATGGCGAAGGCTATGCGACCGTCGCAGATGCTGTATATTCAGGTGGTGTAGCGCTTCACGGCTACGAAAGTACAGCGTTTTATAAATTGTCTCAGGTGATATTCGCAGCGTTTTTTGACGTGGTTTTGTTCGCCTTAACCATCCTGATATTTGCTCTGGAGACCATTTCATCTCCAGCTTTTCCAGAACAAGCTTTCGCAATGGTAAATTTTGATCCAGTAAGCACGGTT
>NZ_VDAF01000077.1:0-631 GCF_019584525.1 Enterobacter sp. EC_50
CCTTCCTCCCCGCTGAAAGTACTTTACAACCCGAAGGCCTTCTTCATACACGCGGCATGGCTGCATCAGGCTTGCGCCCATTGTGCAATATTCCCCACTGCTGCCTCCCGTAGGAGTCTGGACCGTGTCTCAGTTCCAGTGTGGCTGGTCATCCTCTCAGACCAGCTAGGGATCGTCGCCTAGGTGAGCCGTTACCCCACCTACTAGCTAATCCCATCTGGGCACATCTGATGGCAAGAGGCCCGAAGGTCCCCCTCTTTGGTCTTGCGACGTTATGCGGTATTAGCTACCGTTTCCAGTAGTTATCCCCCTCCATCAGGCAGTTTCCCAGACATTACTCACCCGTCCGCCGCTCGCCGGCAAAGTAGCAAGCTACTTTCCGCTGCCGCTCGACTTGCATGTGTTAGGCCTGCCGCCAGCGTTCAATCTGAGCCATGATCAAACTCTTCAATTTAAGTTTGATGCTCGTGAATTAAACTTCGTAATGAATTACGTATGTTCACTCAGAGACTTGGTATTCATTTTTCGTCCGAGGACGTTAAGAATCCATGTCACTTTGAGTGCCCACACAGATTGTCTGATAAATTGTTAAAGAGCAGTGCAACGCGGCTTTCGCTCACCGTTGCGAGGT
>NZ_VDAF01000078.1:0-621 GCF_019584525.1 Enterobacter sp. EC_50
GCTGGATGGCTTCGCTTTATTGATATCAATTTGATTGGCAATAGATTTGGCATAGGCTTTATTGGTCAGCGCCTGCCACGGTACTTTGACAAAATCCGGGTCGCCAAGATATTCCGAGCGGTCGGCGTAGGCGTATTTCTCCGCTTCTGCCATGATTTGCATCGCATCGGCGCTGCCAAAGCCGTATTTCTTCATATCGAAGTTTTCCAGAATATTGAGGATTTGTACGATATGGATCCCGCCGGAGGATGGCGGTGGCATGGAGTAAACCTGATACCCGCGATAATCGCCACTTATCGGTGTGCGTTCGACCGCTTTATAGGCTGCTAAATCTTCTTTAGTGATCAAGCCACCGTTTTTCTGCATCTCCTGGGCGATCTGTTCCGCAATCGTGCCTTTATAGAATTCGTCCGGGCCGTTTTCAGCAATCATCTCCAGGCTCTTTGCCAGGTTCGCCTGCACCAGCGTGTCGCCCTTTTTCAGCGGCTCGCCCTCTTTCCAGAAGATAGCTTTACTGTTTTCGTGATTCGGCAACACTTCGCTACCGTAGGTTTTGAGATCGTCAGCCAGCGCGTCGTTAACGATAAAACCATCGCGTGCCAGTTTAAACGCGGGCTGCAC
>NZ_VDAF01000079.1:0-603 GCF_019584525.1 Enterobacter sp. EC_50
CGTTGATAAAGTCCACCACCACCTCATCGCCCACGCGCGGGATCTGCACCCCGCCGTAGCCCTGGCCCGCCCACGCGCTCGACACGCGCACCCAGCAGGAGCTGGTGTCATCGCCCTTCGCCAGGCGGTCCCAGTGGAACTTTACCTTCACGCGGCCGTATTTGTCCGTCCAGATACTCTCGCCGTTCGGGCCCACCACCTTCGCGGTCTGCGGGCCGTAGGTGCGCGGCCACGCCGTGGTCTGCGCCGGACGGTAGACCACCGACGCAGGAATGACCGTGAAATCGGTCCGGTGAATGGTCTCCCCCTCGCCGCTGGCATAGCGGTTCTCTTCGAGGTGGTAACCCGCGGCAGTGACCAGATACTCTCCGTTGTCGCTGAAGAACGGCGCGTTGGTTAAGGTGAAGGTGTGCCCGGGCGCAATCCCCGCCGCCGTGGCGGTGGCCTGAATCTGCTGATGCTCAACCTGCCAGCGCTCCTGACGAATGCGGGCATAGAACTCCCCGTGCCCTTTGTCCACAAAGCGCCCCGGCCAGTCGTACACGTCGATGCTGCCCGGCTTCGGCGACGCCGGGTTCTGCTGGGCCTGGAACAGCCACGCGT